>NZ_CP180520.1:0-89511 GCF_047777875.1 Tateyamaria rhodophyticola
AAAGCCGTGCGAACTCGGGCCTGTCGATCTCTTCCCAGGCCGAGGACTCGAACCGCGTCTCTTCGAGATAGCTCGACCCGTTTGGCCGCACCGCCTTGCGCATCAGCGTGACAATGTCCTCGTCATACATCTGCATGGCGCGCGCCGAGATGAGCCCCGCGCGACCGGAGGCGCGATTCACCATGGGGAGCTTGTCGGGATTGCGTGACAGGGCGTCATCCGCTGATAGCACATGGACTGGGTCGGTCACCTCGAGCCCGATGATCCGCGTCACCGCGCCGGATTTCGGGCAGGTCCAGAGATCCTCGGTGGAGACCTGCTCGATCTTTTCGCCACGCAGGGTTTCCACGCCGAGATCGAGCGTGCCCGCCGCGCGCGCCCGTTCCGTCTGATCGGCGATCCTCGCCATGAACTCGGCAAAGAGCGCGTTCTGCATGTGGATGGGCAGGGCCAGAACCCGGTTCAGAAACCGCTGGATCGGCGGCAACTCCTCGAGCAGCACCCCGTCCTTGTCGATCAGCCGCAGGGCTGTCCAGTCGGTGAAGCTCTCGTAGCTCATCGCCTCAGTGCGCCCGGCGGCAAGATCGGCGAAATACCCACGCAGCGCCGCCCGTGCGATCGGGCTTTCGAGACTGTCCTCCTCGCGGAACATGCCCTGCGAGCCGGTCTCGCGCTGGCCCTTGGTCAGGGCCCCCAGCTGGTCGAGGCGTTTGGCGATCGTCGAGGTGAAGCGCTTCTCACCATGCACATCCGAGGTGCAGACCCGGAAGAAGGGCGCGCTGACCTGGGCCGATCGATGCGTGCGGCCCAGCCCCTGAATCGCTGCATCCGCGCGCCAGCCAGGCTCCAGAAGATAGTGCCGGCGCCGTTTCTGGTTCTTCGCCGTTTGCGCCGCATGGTAGGATCGGCCCGTCCCGCCCGCATCGGAGAAGATAAGGATATCCTTCTCGCCGTCCATGAAGGCTTGGGTTTCGGAGGAATTGCTGCTGGGGCTGCGCTTTTCGATGAAGAGATGGCCGTCCTCGGCCTTGAGGGGCCGGATCGATCGGCCCGTGACTTCTGCGACGGCCTCGTCGCCAAAGGCCCAGAGGATCTGATCCAGCGCCGCGGGGATCGGGGCCAGCGTCATTAGCTCCATCATGGCCGCGTCACGCAGGGCGAGCGCCTCGCGCGAGACAACCAGCGCCCCGGTCTCATCCCGCAAAGGTTCCGCCACCATATTGCCGTCGATTTCCACGAGCTTTTGCGCATGGATCGGGAAGGCTTGTTCGAGGTAGCCCAGAACATAGTCGCGCGGCGTCAGGGCACCCTCGACGAGCTCGTCGTCGGGGTCCATCGTTTCAAGCCGGCGTTTCAGCAGGCTCTCGCCTGTCGAAACCACCTGAATGACGCAAGCGTTGCCCGCCGCGAGGTCATCCTCGATGGCGCGGATG
The DNA here is from genome assembly GCF_047777875.1 of Tateyamaria rhodophyticola. Taxonomy (GTDB): domain Bacteria; phylum Pseudomonadota; class Alphaproteobacteria; order Rhodobacterales; family Rhodobacteraceae; genus Tateyamaria. The sequence goes on from NZ_CP180520.1 coordinate 1,434, forward strand.
ATGGTCGGGGCTTTCATGCCCATCAGGAGATGGTTGAAGAAGCGCTGCTTGGTGCTTTCAAACCGGGACTTGGCCGAGGCACGTGCGGCCGAGGCATTGGTCTCGCCAGAGGCGTCGTTGACGCCAGTCGCCGTCAGCGCCGCCTCGAGATTGTGGTGGATCGTCCGGAACGCGCCCGCATAGGCATCGTAGATCTCGATCTGAGCTGGGGTGAGCGCGTGTTCGAGCACATCATATTCCACGCCATCGAAGCTGAGGGCACGGGCCGTGTAGAGGCCGAGCGTCTTGAGATCGCGTGCGACCACTTCCATGGCGGCCACGCCGCCTGCCTCCATCGCCGAGACGAAACCCTCGCGGCTCGGAAAGGGGTATTCCGGCCCCTGCCCCCAGAGCCCCAGCCGCGCGGCATAGGCGAGGTTCGAGACGCTCGTGGCGCCCGTGGCCGAGATATAGAAGACGCGGGCGCGGGGTGCTGCCAGTTGCAGCCGCAGGCCTGCGAGGCCCTGCTGAGAAGGTTTGACCCCCCTGCCCTGCTCGGACCCGGCCGCGTTCTGCATGGCATGGGCCTCGTCAAAAGCCAGCACCCCTTCAAAGTCTTCGCCCATCCAGTCGAGGATCTGGCTGAGCCGCGTGGTGCCGCATTTACCCGCGGACCGCAGCGTGGCGTAGGTCACGAACAGGATGCCGTCGCCCATCGGGATGGGCTGGTCAGGTTTCCACTTGGAGAGCGGCTGAATGTCGGCGGGTGAGCCGCCGAGATCGGTCCAGTCGCGGATCGCGTCCTCGATGAGCGTGGCGGATTTGGAGACCCAGATCGCTTTCCTGCGCCCGGCCAGCCAGTTCACCAGGATCAGCCCCGCGCATTCGCGGCCCTTGCCGCAACCGGTGCCATCCCCGAGGAAATAGCCAAGGCGATAGGCCCGTGCCTCCGGGTCATTATCGGCGCGCGTCAGCTTGGTCTGGTCGTCATCGATCGTGAACCGGCCCGGCAAATCACGCCTATGGGCATCATGCGCCATGATGATGGTCTCGAGCTGCGCCTCGGAGAGATCTCCCTCCTCGACCAACCGTGCGGGCAGGCGCAAGTCATAACGACCCGTATTTGAGGGCATGGGCGGGGCAACCGAGGCCATAGCGATGCTCTCGACGAGCGGGGTGGGATGTTCCTGCGCACCCGCGATCTTGATCCGTTGCGGCCGGTAACGCGCATAGATGTCCGAGATGGGCGTGTTGTCGCGCGGGATATCGAAGCGTGTGAAGCTGAGCGCGACTGCGGCATTGGCCCTGGCTGTGGGGGCGGTGATAACACCGGCAGCGGTCTTGCGCGGGACAGATGATCGAAAGGTCGGCCGAGCATGAGGGATCGCTTCAACCCGTTGGGCCGGGCTCATCTCGGTCCGTGTTGCGGCCACGGCATCGACAAATGGAAGCGCTTCATCCAGATCGCACAAAGTGGCGCGGATCATCTCGCCGCCCTCCTGCACCTTGTCGAAGACCATGAGCTGGGTTTCGACAGAGGTGCCGAGCTTGCGGTAGACCTGCCCCGGCATCGTCAGCGCCAATCGTGGCGTCAGGAGACCGCAGGCGCGGGACCAATGCGCGGCATCGCGTTCGGGCGTGAACCCCGGCGGCATGATCGCCACCAGGCGCCCACCTGGTGCCAGGCGCTTTGCAGCCGCAATGAGATGTTTGGCAGCGATGTGCTTGTCGCGGGATCGGTCGACCGAGGAGGCGAAGGGCGGGTTCATCACCACCACATCGGGCAGAACCGGCGTCTGTAGTAGATCGTCGATATGCTCGCTGTCATGACCCGTCACCTCGCCACCGTAGACCGCGCGCAGGAGGCTCTGGCGAAAGGGATCGATCTCGTTGAGCAGAAGTGTGGCACCAGCCCGAACGGCGAAAACAGCCAGGGCACCGGTGCCAGCCGAGGGCTCCAGCACAGTCTCGCCCTTTCGAATGGCTGCTGCCCGCACGACCATTGCCGCGAAAGGCAACGGCGTGGAGAACTGCTGCAACCGGATTTGCTGTTCCGACCGGCGGGTTTCCGTCAGGAGACGTGACGCAAGGAGTTTTGCGGCAGAGTAATCATCCTCAATGTTGTCGCCACGTAGCAGCGCCTGCACAGCCGCCGCCTGCATCAGGTCATAGGCCTTCCGCCAGTCCCAGGCGCCCCCGGCATCACTGCCAAGAAAGGTCTCTCGCATGATGCGTGCGAGCGCTGAGCTGCGCAGGGGTTGGTGGTCGATCTCCGTGCCGATCTGCTCGAGGGCAGAGGCGAGGTTAGCGTCGGATTCAACAGGATTGGGGAGCGTTGAGCGGGGCTTGGACATGGGGGTTTCCTTTGGATCAGGGTCTGAGTTCCAAAGGACAAAAAGCCCGCTCTACACTTTGAAGGCGTAGAGCGGGCAATTTCTTAGCGGGGGGCCTGCACCCCGATCATGGCCACTGCTGCGCAGCATGAAGAACGCGCAAAATGGTCACCATCTCAGGGCCTTCAACATAAACCACGATGTAGTTTGGCCGAACAACCATCTCCCGGGTCCCATCGACACGGCCCGCACGATACATTTGAGGGCGTTCTGGAAGAAGGGACGTCTTGTGTTCAATCTCATCTTTGAGAACTTGGGCGGCATCCGGGTTGTCGTCGGAAATGTAGTCAATGATTGCCAGCAAGTCGGCGATGGCCGTGGCTTTCCATTCAAGATTTGGCAAGGCGCTTCCCGTCAATCAACGCCTGGGCGTCTTGCATCGCCTTGGCATGGGGCGTTGTGGGCCTAGGATCGACCAGCGCTTCCTGTACCTTCGCCCGGAACCAGGCGTCATAGGCATCCGGATCAGAAGTCAATCCGGCAGGCAAGCCGCCTTCTGCGGCCACGCGGGTCAGAAGAATACGCACCGCGTCGGAGAGCGTCAGACCGACGCCCGCAAGTGCGTCCGAAGCCTGTGCTTTCAGCTGATCGTCAACACGGACATGAAGCATGGATGTTTGGGCAGGCATGGATGGTCCTCCAGTTGATGGGAGTGATGTATCTCATTTGAGATACGAATTCAAGTCGGCAGTATGCGCGCGCGTGGTCCCGTGGTGTTGTCTCAGCGGGAAACTCAGCCACCCTGCCCCGCCAGGAACTCCGCCAGCACAGGACTGGCCTCGCCTTTTGCGGAGCTGAGCAGCTCCGAGCCCGCAAGCGAGGCCTTCGACAGGCGTACGAGCCCGCCGGTTTCCTCGATGCGGTAGCAGCGGCGTTTCTGCCGGCCCCGCCTGTAGTGCGTCGCGGTGACGATCTGGCAGGTGCTGCCATCGGTGAGCGTCACGGGCGCGGCGAGCCTGATCTTGTCGCCTTCCTGGTAGTCCGGGATCGCAGCCCAATCCCGGCAGCGCTGGCGCCAGTCATGGGCGTAGCTGTCGGGATCTTTCAGGTCGGAGAGGAGCTCGATCAGCCCAAGGGGAGCACGCGACTCGTTCGGGCCAGCGCTTTCCTCCATGTCCTTGTAGCCCCAGCAGCCGTCATGGTATCGGGTGAGGAAGACAGCTCCGAAAGTGATGGAGCCATCCGCATCGGTGACATAGGTCGCGTCCTCGACAGGGGTGCCGTCCCGATTGGTGACCCTAGCCGCTGCATACCAGGTGGAGCCGACCTTACAGGCCTTGACCAGTTCGGTTTTGCGCGTGTCGCCCTCAAAGGTGCAGAGCCGGGCAATCTCCGCTTTCTCGTCCGCGTAGGTCTGGACGCGGCGATCGGTGTAGAAGAGCCATCCCATTATGCCGCCCTCCGGTCATCGATTTCCATCAATGCATCGAGCGGCACGCGGTAGGGCTGCATGGCGTCGAAATCCTCGCAATTGCCGCAGTTCTGCACGATCGCGAAGGTGTCGCAGGCATCCTTGAGGATGACCCGGAAGGTGCCGCCGAGGCCCGAGGGCACCTCGTAGGTCCCGCCGATGAGATAGTCCGAGGCCCGGCGCACGAAGACGCGGATACTGTGGCCATCGGTGGCGAGCCGGATCGCCCCCCGCCCCCGGTCGATGAGCACTTGCACATCGTCTAGAATGTCCGTGTAGAACTGGCCGGTCAGATCGCGAAACGCCATGCGGCGCTGCGCCATCCAGTCGGCGTCCCGAAACGGGTTCATGCCATCGGCGAAGGCAAAGGACGGATCGGCCTGCTCGGTGGTGACGATGCGGGTGGTCGTGCCATCGATGCCATTGGAGCGCAGATGCACGCCATTGCCGACGATCAGGATCAGGGCGGGCCTGTCTACCGGGCCGTTCCAGTTGGGCAGGAAGGTTTTGCAGGCGCGCGCATGCGCGATCTGCGCCGCAACTGCGGAGGCAGAGAACTTGAGAATAGCCATGGGGATGTCTTTCCGTTGGGTGTGGGAGGGGCGACCCGCGCGGGCGGCTTGGCTCGCGCGGGTCGCGTGAGGACTCAGGCCGCTTGCGCAACCTCGCTCTCAGGCTCGGGGGTTTCCGCAGTGGGCTCCGTCTCATCAAAGGTGACACCGGCGGTCTGCATCATCGGCGGGCACCAGGCGGCCACGGCAGCGCGCTGCGCGTCCGTGAGTGTGGCGAAGGGTTCGGCGAAGAGCTTGTCACAAAAGGCGACGATCTCCTTCTTGCTCGACGAGGCCAGCGTCACCGCCTCCTGGGCGAGACCCAGATCTTCGCCGAGGATCCTCAGGAGCCAGGCCTTCTTGAAGCGGTTGAAGAGCGCCGCATTCGGCGTCCAGTGGGCGCGGATGTCGGGCATGATCTCGATCTCGAACGCATGCATCAGGCGGTCGCGCTGGCGGTCCCGTGCGAAGCAGGACTGCGTGGTGCTGGCGGTTGCAAAGGCAACGAGCTTGGCCTTCTCGCCTGCCTCCAGCGCGCGGAACGCCGCGAACTGATCGGCAGGGGACCGGGTGTCATCGAGCCACGAGAGGTCCAGCACATCATGCGCCGCCGCCACCTGCTCAAGCGAGGTCTCGTCGATCTCGTCCATCTTGGCATGGCTGCGGTATTCCTTGCGGGCATCGATCTTGATCGCCTGCGTGACACTCATGCCACTGGCCAGAACGTCACTGACCAGCTTGAAGAGCGTCAGATCGAGCGTGGCCTCCGGATGCAGCGCCATCGCGGCCCCGAGCGCCATGGCCCGCTCGGTCTTGAGGTCCTCGGCCAATGAGGCCGGGTAGCTGATTTCGCCGGCGTCCGGAGCCTCCTCCCCGGTCGGGTTGGCCGTGGAGCCGCGCGCGCCCTCCTCTTTGACTGTGTCCTCGGGGCGCACGAGGCCCACATGGAGCGTGATCTGCCCACCCTGCCACGACGCGATCACGCCTGCGCGGGCAAGGTCCTCAGCGCTGTAGGCCTCCTGCAGGTCGCGGGCTTCCTCTTCCAAGGCGTCCACGCGCTCGTAAAGGGCATTGTAGGCACCGTCCTCGAGCCCCTCATCCTCCATCTCGAGCTGCAATTTCTCAAGCTCGACGGTGATCTCATCAATGCGCTTCTGGGTGGCCTCATCAGGCTCGATCGGGCCGGGATAGACGCGGCCGTAGTCAGCCATCGCTGCGTAATCATAGCGCACCATCGCATCCGCCCAAGCAAAGCCCAGTTTCACGCGCGCCTCCTCGGCGGCGGCACCGAGCTTTTCGAGCAGGATGGTCTCGACCAGCGCCGCATCCTCGAGCACGGAATGCTCGTCCAGAAGGTCAGCCGCGACGGCGCCGCCGCGGGCCTCGTAGTCCGCGCGCACGAAGGCCCCGATATCGTCGCTGACCTGCACGCCGCGGGATTTGAGCGCCTGACGGACAGTATAGGCCTGCAGGTAGCTGTCTTCCTTAGTGAGCGCCTCGTAGACCTCCTTCTGCACCTCCTGGCTCGGGTGCTCGGCGAAGGCCTTCATCGTGTCGAGCGTGATCACTTTGGCCCGGGCTGCAGCGCGGATGTCGGGGTGGATCAGACCGTAGCGCAGCCGGCCCTTCACAGCCGCAACCGTGGTGCCGAAGGTCTTGGCGATGGTCTCGGGCGTCTGGCCGTCGACCTCCATCATCCGCGCGAAAGCCTCGAACTCGTCGATGGCATTCATCGGCGCCTGGGTGATGTTCTCGGCGAGCGACAGTGCCGTGGTGACGTCGCAGTCGTCCGGCACGAGTCGGCAATCCACCTTGGTCTTCGCTGTAAAGCCTTTGGCGGCCTTGTCTGCGATCAGCTCCTTCAGCGCGGCATGGCGTCGGCCACCAGCGAGGACAGCGTATTTGCCGTCGAGCTTCTGGACCAGAAGCGGCTGGAGCAGGCCCAGAACGGCGATACTGGCTTTCAGGTGGGCGATGTTCTCGGAGTCATAGGTTTCCGGGGAGTTGCTGCGCACATTGGCGGGGTGAGCTGTCAGATCGCCGATGGCGACGGAAATGGGTTTGAAGCTTGCGGTCATGGGATATCCTTCTCGATGAATTTGGAGCGGCCCGCGCGTTCATGCGCGTGACCAATCCCCGGCTTCGGGGATCACCAAGACAAAAGGCCCGCTTTGCCTTTTAGGGGGCAGCGGGCCTTCATCGTCTGGGGTGTCAGTGGGAGGAGTCCCCTCCCCTACCAGTCGCGCGCCAGCATGATGGTCAGCACGCGCATGGTGGCGGCGGGGTTGTCCGGGGTCTCGGCCCCGTAGCTGAAATCGGAATCCGCTTCATACAGATCGATTTTCCAGAACACGGTCTCGCCGCGGATCTCGACCGCCCCGAAATCATGCCATCCTTCGGGATCGTTTTCGGGATCGAAGGTTTCGAACATGCCCGTGGCCTTCACCGCCTCGGCCATGAAACCGTCGCCGGCCTCCATCAGCGAGCGGGTGACATGCATGCGGCCCTGGATGGGCTGCGCGGGCGGCATCCCGAGGCAAGCGAGCCTGCGGAAAGCATCGTTCTGCGCGGCGATCACGCTCGGATTTGGACAGTCTGGCTGGGTTTGTGCGGTGATGGTCATGGGGCATTCCTCTGTGAAGTTGAAACACCCAATCCAAAGCCCGCTTTATCTTTTCCGGCCGGCGGCAGGACCGAGACGGACGGGTCTCTACCCGAACAACCCCTTGGGTCGGTAATTCGGGTTGGGGATGGTTTCGATCCAGCCGCCCTGTTCCTTGATGGTCTCGAGCGCTGCCGAGAGTGGATAGGCGCCCTCGGATGGGCTCCACCAATAAGCTCCGCGTTTGAAGGTGATGATCTTGCGGCGGCCGCCTTCAAAGCAGGCCACCCGCAGCGTCTTGGGTTCCTTGCGTGACATGGGCGTCTCCGTTCTCCCTGTGGTCAGGCGGCCTCGGCGTCCTCCCCTGCCCTACCCGCCTCCGATCGTGCGATCAGGTAGTCGCAGGCGCGCTGCGCATCAGCGGCGTGCTTGAAGATGGCGCCCTTGTCCGAGCGCAGAACGCGCAGCCAATTGTAGAGGTAAGCGGCATTCATCTCGAGCGTATGCGCTGTGAAGCCGAGCGTCTGGCCAAGGAACACCGAGGTCAGCTCGGCGACGATCTCCTCACGGGCATAGGCCGTGTTGCCGAAGCGTGAGAGGCCGTAGTCGCGGTTCAGCCGATGGCGCGCCTTGGTGGCATGGGCCAGCTCATGGGCCCAAACCCCGTAGAAATTCCGCGGGTTCTCGAACCGCGCAATCGATGGCATGAATACCTTATCCACGGGCGGAAGATAGTAGGCTTCCGTCCCCGTGAAGACGGTCGTAATGTCGATGGCGTCGAAAAACGCCTGCATGTGCGGGATGGGCTCGGACGGCGGATGTTCGGGTGTCGGCTCCGGATCCGGGAAGAAACTGTCGGGCAAGCCCTCGATCTGGCAGGCATTGAACACGCGGTAGGATTTCTGGAAGCGGAAGACGCGGGCCTCCTCGGAACGATCATCGTTCTCCCTGTGCTCATCCCCATCGCCGGCGTCTTTCCGGCTTTGTCCGTAATAGACGACGACAGAGGACTTCTCGCCCTTGCGGACCTTTGCATCCAAGGCATTGGCCTGCGGCAGCGTCATCCAGTAGGGCGAGCTGTGGCCAGCCATCACGGTGCGCATGGTCAGCAGGAAGTTGTTCACGCCCTGGTAGGGTTCACCGCCCACGCGCAAGGGTCTGGAGCTGCCACCTGCCGTCCAGGGCTTGCGCCACGGCAGGACGCCGCGTTCGATGATACGGATGATTTCGTTCGTGATGACCTCGGAGGCATCAAATTTGGGCGTGCGGGATCGGGCCATGGCTGGCCTCCTTTCGAGTTTTGGTGAGAAGATTGGGAGTCAGGTTGACTGACGAGGCCGCGGATCGTTGGCGATCCTGGCACCGAGGGCTTCGACCAAGTCGATGTAGGTGGTCAGCGAGACGCACCTGCCGGCACCTGAATGGTCAGCGTCGACAGATCTGTCCCGCGCCACCCGCGGCAAGTTCGCGAATGCGATGACATCGGTGACGGGTCGGATATCGATGAACGGGGTCCCTCGTGCGACCGCAAGAGCGGCCGAGGGAAAGCGTTCGATCGGCGCGAAAGTCGACACTGTGGTCCAGCCGAGATGGAGGAACGTTCCACCCTCCCCGCAGATCACATGCGCGTTTGGCAATGACGCCGCCTGCCTGAGATAGCCGAGATCACGCAGGACGGTCTGGCGTTCGAGCCGATGTGCCAGCGCCGTCTGGCCAGTTCGGCGCAGCTCTCTATGCCGCCACCAAGAGGCTGCGGTTGCGCGGAGCACGCGCAAGACACCTGTTTGCATGGGAATGCCCTTCATCCGGAACGGCAGACCGGAACCCGGCCCGGACCCATCTGAGGGACCCCAAAGGCCCTCATACGTCAGTCACAAAACCCGAAGAACACTTTCTCTTTTTCCGGCCACTTTGGGCACACAACAAAACCGAAAAGCCCGGCACATCTGCCGAAGCCATTGATTTCATGCAGCAATTCTTGATCGACAACCAAGATCGGCAACGCATATCGGCAAAACCTTGCTTGAAAGTACAAAATGTGGTTATTTTTCAATTGCTTTGTAAACATAGAAGATCGGCAAAAATGCTGGAAACACCCGCCAGAATCGAACCCTGCTTCTTCGAGGAGCATATTCCTACAGAATTGGCAGACCTTTCGGTCGACATCCAGAGGGAAGCCACCGGGCTGGGACAAGGGCTGCATCCCGACAGTGCAGCCGAGCTTGCCGATCTCGTCCGCGTGATGAACTGCTACTACTCCAACCTGATCGAAGGACACAACACACGCCCCCGCGACATCGAAAGGGCGCTGGCTGGTGCCGAGCTTGAGGAAGAAACCCGTCCCCTTGCCCTTGAGGCCCGGGCGCACGTCATCGTTCAACGGGCCATCGACGAGATGCATCGCAAGGGCACCCTGCCCCGCCCCACATCTGTCGAATTCCTGACTTGGGTCCATAAGAGCTTCTACGACGAGATGCCTGACGAGTTTCGGGTCATCGAACATCCCGACGGCACACAAGAGCCCATCGTTCCGGGACGCATGCGCCAAGATGACGATCGGGAAGTTGCGGTCGGGCGCCACCTACCTCCTTCATCGTCGCGTGTTGCGGCGTTCATGGATCATTTTGACAAACGGTTTCAAATTGCGGCGCGGTCTTCGAGCGGACGGATCATCGCGATCGCGTCGGCACATCACCGGCTGAACTACATCCACCCTTTCCAGGACGGCAACGGGCGCGTCAGCAGGCTGATGTCTCATGCTATGGCCCTCACTGCCGGGATCGGCGGCCAAGGGCTCTGGTCCGTATCGCGTGGGCTGGCCCGCGGGCTGACGGATCGGGGCGAGTACAAACGGATGATGGATCTCGCGGATAGTCCCCGAAGAGGAGATCGGGACGGGCGCGGCAATCTTTCAGAGGCGGCATTGAAAACGTTCAGCGAATGGTTCCTGAAAGTGACGCTCGACCAGATCACGTTCTCTGCAAAGCTGTTCGACCTCGGCGGACTGGACCAGCGCTATCGTCGTCTTGTTGCGGATACCATCGATGACAAACGGGCACCCGAATTGATTTCGGCCGTTCTTCGGCATGGTGCTTTGGATCGGGGCGATGCCCAGGTCGTGCTCAAGACTTCCGAGCGCACGGCACGTAATACGCTCCGCCAACTCACCGCCGCCGGATACCTGACCTCTGCGTCCCCGAAGACGCCGGTGCGGTTGGCTTTCCCATTGGACTACCGGGAACGTCTTTTCCCTAACCTGTTTGGCGATGGTGACCTGCCTGAGTGACGGGTAAGGAAGACATACTGCTATCGGCTGGATCGCCAGCTGTTCGGACTCTGGCCATGCAGGCAGAAAGTTCACAGCTGTGAACTTGGCGGACAAGGAAGAAACCTCAGCCCGGTTCACAACTGTGAACTCCTCATGCAGCATCCCGACGCATCAGCGCCATGATCATCGGCCCGCAAGAGAATTCCCCGATAGCCGCCTTGGCTGACAAGGATCTCAAATACCCACCCGGGGATCGGATATCCCCGAACCGTTCAAGCATCGCAACAACGACGACAGACGCTTCTTCGGGACCCATGTAGCGTTTGGCCTCATCCCAAGCGGACGGAGAGATTCCCATCATGGGCCTGACGATATCAGCGACCCTGACCAAGTCGTGCCAATGGCGCACAGGCTGTTCAACATATGATTTGAATTCCTGGCAAGATGCGAGGACAAGTCCAAGAGGGATATTCGGCATGAGTTGGTCTTCAGGTTCTTGGGGCGGATCTCCTTCATCCTCACGACGATCTACACGTACTCCAGCGTCTGCTCGTTCAAGCGCATTGCCCGGATCCCGCGCTTTTTCTAAGCGAGGTTCAAAATCATAAAGGTCTTTATTTGAATTCTGATGGTGCTGCTCAGAAATAGCATCATTGGTGCTCATATATTCTGTATTGCCATCCCCAAGAAGGTCTCGCGCCTGGTCCAAAGCCGCGCCCAAAGCCTTTTCGATCTGTTTAAGATCGGCCATCTCCAGCTTTCTACGAAGATCTCGGGCTGTCAGGACGGCAAGGTCGGAGAATTGATCCCAAAGGCCCAAATCCGGGCGCAGCGAGCTGCCGTACTCTGCCAGACCTGCCAAGTCGCGCCGCATTAAGCTTACGGTGGCGCGGAGGCGCTTGTAACGTTCCTCTGCAGCCCGAACGGCTTCGGCGGCCTCGCAGACCTCCTGAAAGCGCAACACGAGCGGCGAGAGATCGAACCCGAACGCAACCTTTTCGTCCCCATAGCGGCGCGCATAGCGCTTGCCGTTGGGGCTGTCGCGGCGGACGACGAAACCGGTCTGTACGAGGTTGGAGAGGTGCCGCCGCATTGTGGAGCAGGGCATGCCGTTCAAGCGCTCGCAAATCGCCTTGTTGGACGGATGTACGATCAACTCGCTGTCATTCCCTCCGAGGATCGTCGCTTGGTGAAAACTGACCAGTGCTTGAAGCACTGTCAGATCCCGATCGGACAAGCCGAACGCGACTCGAGCGGCAGCGAGCTCCCTCAAGACCTCCCACTTGTTAGCGCCGGTCGGGGGCAGGTCTTCCTGGATCGCTGCCTGATGTTTCAGGATGGCAGCATCTATCGTTCGCCGGAACGGCGTTACAGGCGTGTAGTCCATTTTGTCATTCACGAAGACAAAAATATCCCGGTCCGCGAATCACTTTGGACTTGCGGAAAACGGCTCCGGACACTACCTTGAAGGTGCTAGAAACAAGTTAGGGTCTCGTGGAGTGGTCGCTTTGCGGGACCTTTTCTTTTGCCTTTTCGTGCCTCCTTCGTTGGTTTCTGCTCTTCCTCAGTCTTCCGAACGCTGCTTCCAACGCTCGTGAAGTTCTTCAATCATGTCATGTACTTGCGTCTCAAACCAATCGGCGAAATCTCCGCCCACCAACTCGACCGAAAGGCCCTTGGCGGTGCGTTTCACCGTGCCGCCACGCTTGCCACCGATCTTCAACGGGACGCTGGAGGGCCGGGCAGGGGAGGGGGGCTTGGCTGGCTTGACCGCCTTCGTCACGAGCTTGGTCACCGCTTCGAACGCCTGGACGGACGGGTCATCGGCGGGTCTGGCGTTATCCTCAACCGCGGAGCCCTCGGCCCTAACGTGTGCTTCTTTCGCGATCCGGATTAGGTCCTCCCGGTCCAGACCATTCTCGTCGATGGCCCGACCAAGGGATTCCCACCGGGGCCGGCCAATGCCATGCGCGGCACCGATGGCGCGCACCAGATCCGGCCCGACCATGTCCACGATCGCGATCGCCATGGATATGGAAGACTTCGTGACGGTAAGAATTTCTGCAACCTGAGATTGATTTCCAAAGCCGGAAGACACAAGTTCCTGCGCGAACAGGGCCTTTTCAATAAAGGACAAATCACGCCGAGCCATGTTCTCGGAAATCTGGGCACGTAGGGCGCTGTCGTCGTCTAGGTTGGCGACCAGCGCGCGTACCTTGGTGACCTTGTCTGACTGACGGATCGCCTCCAGCCGCCTGCGCCCATAGACTAGGAGGTATCGGTCGGCATCGCCTGGCGCACGGCGCACGAGGATCGGGACGGTCTGACCGTTCGCCTCGATCGCATCGCGCAGGTCAAGCACATCGGCCGGGTCGAGCCTGTCAGCCATGCGCCCGTCCTCGATGCTCGCCGGGTCCAGTTCCCAGACGTGATGGGCATCTACCGCGTCGCGGGCGGAGCGAAGGGCGCGGTTTGAGGTCATCATCGGTGTCACTGCATTAGCCTGCGGGGCAGGGGAGGGCGCCCCGGCTGCCGCGAGACTGTCCAGCATGGACATGCGCTTCTTCTTGCCGCTGGTCATGTGCGCCCCCAGGTTTTCTGGATCAGCTCGGCGATCTCGTCATTCAGCGTGTTCAGGCTCTCGATCGCGCGGTCATAGGTGGAACGGGTGAACGCACTGCGTTCCACTTCGTAGAGCGTCTGCTTGGTCAGGCCAGCATCGGAGATTGCAGTGGACTTCAACATCGGCGAATTCAGAACGGCTTCCCCGTACATCGTTCGCAGGAATGCCACGATCCGGTTCTGCGGCGCGTCCTGCGGCTCGTAGCGGGTCAATACGTAGCGCATCCAGTCATGAGACATGTCGGCGCCGCTTTCCGCGATCACGTCCATAAGGTCGGCGGTCATGCGCAGGAATTGCGACATGGACATCACATCGAGCATTTCGGGGTGAATCGTCACCAATACACCGGTCGCCGCGGAAAGTGCGGACATCGTCAGGAACCCCAGCTGCGGTGGGCAGTCGATGACAACGACGTCGTAGTCCTCATCCACCTGAGCCAGCGCTTCCTTCACGCGGAAGAAGAACAACCCGGCATTGCCCTGCGCCAAGGCACGAGGGGTATCGTGCTCAAACTCCATCAGTTCGAGATTACCGGGGATGAGGTCGAGATTGGGGATATAGGTCTTGCGGATGACTTGCCGGATTGGCTCCGGGTCTTCATAGCGGATCGCATCGTAGAGCGTTCCGCCATCTTCGAGATCCAATTCCGGCTGCACGCCGTGCAGCGCGGTGAAGGAAGCTTGTGGGTCAAGATCAATGCCCAGCACACGATATCCGCGCAGGGCAAGCCGTTGGGCGAGATGGGCAGAGGTTGTTGTTTTTCCGGACCCGCCCTTGAAATTCATCACGCCGATGACCTGAAGATGATCACCTTCTCGTCGTCCGGGAACGTAATCACCTGGCTTGCGAGCGGTTTTTTCAAGGAGCACACGCAGCGCCTGGATATCCTGCGCCGAGTAAAGACGACGGTTGCCGGCGGTCAGCTCGGGAGAAGGCCCTTTGCCATCTAGGTTGAGTTTGCGAAGGTAGGAGTCGTTGACGCCGAGCAGCGCCGCAGCCTCACCAGAGGTGAATTTGCGCATGGTCTTCTCGGCATCGGGTGGAAACAAGCTCTCACGTTGCGAATGCAACTGGTTGGCCAGCCATTCCGAATGCTGGCGGATCACAGCGTTGAGATCCTCATGAACAAAGGTATTATCCATCTGCCCTCTCGCTTCCGAGACATCGCGTCTTTGGCGTGTTCACGGAAATTGACGTTTTTTGCCTCGTTTCCGTGACTATTGGCGCAAGAGTCGGATTCGCGCAAGGTTTTTCCACATCTAGTGGGCGAGCGCAGCTGAAACACAAGTATGTTCGGCCTGTGGCCTTCGCGTACAATGCGGCAACGTACCGGATGAGAATCCGCTGCGGAGCGGCAATCACGTCAACTACTTGCTCATCGCATTGTCATTTTCTAGCAACGCAAGTTGTTCAGCCCGCTCCAGCAGCATCTTCACAGAGGACGGTTGCCATTTGGCCCGTCCACGCGGTGTGCGTTCGCGCATAGCTTCCAGCCGGTCGCAGATCGCCTGTAGCGTGATTTCGGGGTCCGCGCCTTTGATCGCTGCGACGATGGCCGGCAGGCGGTCATCGGTTTCGCGCCGTCCGGCGCGGCCAAGCACCTCGGCAGAAAGGAACCCGTCGCGCACATATGCCTTCACAGCGCGGCGCAGGCGGCTTTGTGTCCAATGGCGATCTGGGGGCAGGGGGCCATTGATGATCCGCAGCAGGTCTTCCCAGGCCATATCCGGCCGCAAGCGGCGCACATGGGGCACCCAATCCTGCGCGGTCTCGTTGAGGCGCTCCATGTAGCCGTCTTGTCGCGCCAGCCGGACCTTGCGCAGCGCGGCGGGGTCTTTGGCGCGAAGACCCGGGTTGCCGCCTACACGCCCTTTGGCGCGTGCCGACGCAAGCCCGGCCTTGGTGCGCTCGCGGATCAGAGCACGTTCGAACTCGGCCGCAGCGCCCAGGACTTGCAGCGTGAACTTGCCTTGCGGGGATGAGGTGTCGATGGGATCCTGCAGGGAGCGGAAGAAGGCACCCTTGGCCTCCAGACGCTCAATCACTTCAAGAAGATGCGACAAGGACCGCGCAAGCCGGTCGATCCGAACGACGACCAGCGTATCGCCGCTCTGGACGCGTTCCAGCACGCGGGCAAGCACCGGACGCGCGCGATTGCCGCCGGAGGCGTGCTCTTCGAAGATTTCGGCGCAACCCGCAGATTGGAGGGCCTCAGACTGGGGCAGGGGGGTCTGATCCTCTGTGGAAACACGGGCGTAGCCTATCAGGGGCATGAAATCGGGCCGTTTGCAATTTGAGATATCGCTACTAAACGACCGTTTGTAAACGAATGCAAGTAAGTGCACTCTCTTCGTGCTGGTCCAAAAACCCTTGGTTTCTTTGCGCTGAGCGCGAACTGAGAGGTTCCGCCGAAAGTTTCTTGGAATGTAGCATTAATCTGGCGTGTCATCAGCGAGATTTCTGGTTTGCGGTCCGCCATGCCGCGCAAATCCCCGTTCAAACATCACCGGTTTCCAAAGGAGATCATTCTATGTGTGGAGCGTTGGTATCTGTGGTATCCTCCGTTTCATCAGGATGTTGGAGATCTGCTGGCCGAGCGCGATGTCGCGGTTGACCGTTCGACGGTGTTTCGGTGGTTGCAGAAATTCGGCCCCGAATTGACCAACCGGACCGAGAACTATCTGCGGCGGGCCAGCATTGATTAGAATGTGGATGAGACTTACGTCCGCGTCAGTGAAAAGTGGCGATACCTTTGTCGCGCCGTTGATGCGAACGGATAGGTGGTCGATTTCCGCCTTACCGCGCGGCGATATACGTAGACAGCAAAAGCCCTCTTAAACAAGGCCATCGCGCGCGTCCGCCTGCATCGCCCCGTGACAATCTGTACCAACAAAACACAGGCCCGCCCGAGTCATCTGCAAGATCGCACACCACTATGATCCCCATCTTAACGGGATCTGCCGCATCGACTGAAAGTGGCGCAACAATCGGATTGAAAGCGATCACGCTACCTTGAAGCGGCTGCTTTGATATCGGCAGAGCTCCCGCTCACTTCGAACGGTCGAAGTGACACTCAGCGGCATTGAAACCATCTGGCCCATCAAACTCGACCACATCCATTTCAAACAATCAGGCGTTCAAGGCGAGATCGCGTTTATCGAAAGTCTGTTCCAAGCCACAGCATGATATCTGGAGACGAAAGCGCCCGCGACTTTTTTCATTCGATAAGCTCAACAGTCCCCATAGGAAGGCGTATGCACGGCACCGAGGTGCCGCCATTTGGCTTCGCCCAAAACAGCTGACGGATTGCAATGACCCAAATGGCTGGACCCTTGTCGTCAACGAACGGTATCACCTGAGACCCTCAGCGTCATAGACACTTAACCCCTTCAAGCTTCATCAAAAGCATCACTGCACGAGCTTGTGATGGAGTTTACCGTGGTTCGGATTGAACAGATCGAAACGACGATGGTCGATATCCCGACAGTGCGCGGGCACGTATTGTCTATGGCGACGATGCGGGTGCAAACGGCTGTTATCGTTACGATCCGGTTCTCTGACGGGTCGGTGGGTTTTGGCGAAGGCACGACGATCGGCGGCCTGACCTACGGGACTGAAAGCCCAGAAAGCATCGTCTCCGCGATCAATACATATCTCGCGCCCGCGATCCTTGGCCGGGACGGCGATGACGTGAACGGTTCCATTCAGTTGATGGACAGAATTGCCCGGGGGAATCGCATCGCCAAGTGCGCGGTCGAGATCGCCCTCTGGGATGGTCTTGGCAAAAGGATGGATGTGTCCGTTGCACAGCTGTTCGGTGGCGCTGTTCATGAGCGTCTTCCAGTCGCGTGGACGCTGGCATCAGGCAATTCTGAAACAGACGTCGCCGAAGCGATTGAGATGATCGAGACCCGCAGGCACAACATCTTCAAGCTCAAGATCGGCAAGCGCAGCGTGAAGGACGATGTGGCACATGTGGCCCGTATCAAGGACGCTGTGGGCGACAAGGCTAGCATTCGAGTTGATGTGAACCAGGCCTGGACCCATACGGAGGCCCGGTGGGGTTTGAAGGGTCTGCAGGAGGTTGGATGCGAACTGGTCGAGCAGCCGATTTCCTGCCGCTATCGTGACGCGATCGCAGAGCTGTGCCGCGACTATGAAATCGCTCTGATGGCAGACGAAAGTTTGAACGGGCCGGAAGATGCGCTGGGTGTCGTGTCGGCAGCCGCGGCGGATGTGTTTGCCGTCAAAGTGGCGCAGTCCGGCGGGCTCAAGCGGGCCTCCGAGGTGATTTCGATCGGTCAGGCCGCGGGCTTGGGCCTTTACGGCGGCACAATGCTTGAGACCGGGCTTGGCACAGCCGCAGCCCTTCAGTTGTTCGCAACCGTGGAGACGCTTCACTGGGGGACCGAATTCTTTGGCCCGCTCCTGCTGACTGAAGAAATCCTCACGGAGCCAATCACATATCAAGACTTCTGCGTCGATGTTCCGCGTGGTCCAGGGATAGGCGCTGAACTGGACGCGGACAAACTCAAATTCTATCGCCGCGAAAGCGGTCTAACCATCAAAGCTGTCGCCGGTGAATGACGTGCACGGTTTGGGCTACGCCCAGCCGTGCCCTGGCACCGGAGAATGAAACAAAGAGGAGGAACTACAATGTTCACGCAAAGCAACCTCGACGAACTCGAAAGCCGTTTGGACGGCATCGTTCAGGACGAACCGGAGAAAGGCATCTTCCGCGCCCGTCGGGACATGTTCACCGACGAGGAACTGTTCGAGCTTGAAATGAAACACATCTTCGAAGGCAACTGGATGTACATGGCCCACGAGA
The DNA here is from genome assembly GCF_047777875.1 of Tateyamaria rhodophyticola. Lineage (GTDB taxonomy): Bacteria > Pseudomonadota > Alphaproteobacteria > Rhodobacterales > Rhodobacteraceae > Tateyamaria. The sequence continues at coordinate 19,092 of NZ_CP180520.1, forward strand.
GCCAGATCCCGGAGCCCGGCGATTACTTCACCCTGTTCATGGGCCGCACACCTGTCGTAATCACTCGCGACAAGGACGGTGAGTTGCATGCGCTCGTAAATGCTTGCTCGCATCGCGGCGCGATGTTGTGCCGCTTCAAGCGTCGCAATCAGAAGACCTTCACTTGTCCATTCCACGGTTGGACATTCTCCAATACAGGTAAGCTGTTGAAGGTGAAGGACGCCAAGGGCGCGGGGTATCCGGAAGAGTTTAACAAGGACGGCAGTCACGATTTGACCCGTGTTGCCCGTTTCGAAAGCTACCGGGGGTTCCTGTTCGGGTCACTTAACGCCGACGTGCAGTCCCTTGAGGACTACCTTGGTGAGGCCAAGCATCTGATCGACATGATCGTCGACCAGGCCGATGACGGGATCGAGGTCCTGCGCGGCGCATCGACCTACACGTTCGACGGCAACTGGAAGCTGCAGGCCGAGAACGGGGCCGACGGCTATCACGTCTCGTCGGTGCACTGGAATTATGTCGCCACGGTTAAGAACCGGACCGAGGACGGCAAGGAAGACAAAGTAAAGGCGACAGACGCGTCCAAATGGGCCAAGCAGCGTGGCGGCTTCCATTCCTACGAAAACGGGCACCTCTTGCTCTGGACCGAATGGGCCGACCCAACCAACCGGCCCAACTACGATCGCCACGAAGAGTGGACGGACCGTTTCGGCAAGACGAAAGCCGATTGGATGGTGGGCGTGCTGCGCAACCTCTGCCTTTATCCGAACGTGTTCCTCATGGACCAGTTCAGCTCTCAGATTCGCGTGTTCCGGCCGATCAGCCCCGACAAGACAGAGGTCACGATCTACTGTTTTGCGCCGAAGGGCGAAAGCCAGGAAGCCCGGTCGCACCGCATTCGTCAGTATGAAGACTTTTTCAATGCCTCTGGGATGGCGACACCTGATGACACGGAAGAATTCCGGGCAACGCAGCGCGGCTATGCCGGTGCCAGCCATGCGAAATGGAACGACCTGACCCGTGGTGCCACCCACTGGATCGAAGGTCCGGACGATGATGCCAAGGCGCTCGGTATAAATCCGATCATGACCGGTGCCCGCACCGAGGACGAAGGCCTGTTCGTCATCCAGCACCGGCAGTGGACCGAACGGATGGCAGAGGCCATCGCCAAGGAACGCGAGACTGCGGACGACACGCAAATCGCAGCCGAATAAGGAGGAGGAAAGGATGAGTATCGCAACGCTTGAACGCGTCAATCAGGACGCTTCCATGAGCTTCGAGGAAATTGAGGCCTTTCTCTTCGCCGAGGCACGTGCTCTGGACGACCGCGAATGGGACACCTGGTTGGGGTTCTACCACAAGGATTGTCCGTTCTGGATGCCCGCGTGGGACGACTACGACGAGCTGACCCAGGATCCCCATAACGAGATCTCGTTGATGTACTACCCTGATCGGGCCGGCATTGAGGATCGCGTGTTCCGGATCAAGACGGATCGGTCGTCGGCGACGTCGCTGCCCGAGCCTAGGACATCGCACAACATCTCTAACATTGAGGTGCTCAGCTCAGAAGGATCCCAGATCAAGCTTCGCTTTAACTGGCTGACTATGACCTATCGGTACGGCAACACCGATCAGCACTGGGGCACGTCGTTCTACACAATCGACACCAGTGGTTCGAAGCCGTTGATCGCCGACAAGAAGGTGATCCTGAAGAATGACCGGATCCACCATGTGATCGACGTCTACCACGTTTGATGACCGCGACGCCACTTATCACACTTGTTGCGCATCCCGCCACGGGGTGTGCAGGGCCGGGAGGATTAAATGACCACATACAGTATCGCTCTGAACTTTGAAGACGGTGTGACCCGAGTCATCGATTGCGATGACGACGAAAAGGTCACGGATGCCGCCTTCCGGCAGAAAATCAATCTGCCGATGGACTGTCGTGACGGTGTCTGCGGCACCTGCAAGTGTTTCGCAGAAAAAGGCGAATACGAGCTTGAGTTTTACATGGACGAGTCGATGTCGGACGAGGAGGCGGAAGAGGGGTATGTCCTCACCTGTCAAATGGTCCCGGAGAGTGACTGTGTCCTAAGGGTTCCGGCGTCCTCGGCTGTCTGCAAGACCGCGCCCGAATCTATTGATGCTGAGGTGGCGAAGGTCGAAAGGCTGTCCGAGACCTCGTTCGGACTGAATGTGAAACTGTCAAAGCCGTTGGCGTTTCTGCCGGGGCAATATGTAAATCTCTCGGTGCCGGGAACCGACAAACACCGGTCATATTCATTTTCATCTGCTGCGGGGTCGGGCGAGGCATCGTTCCTTATTCGTAACCTGCCCGGTGGTGTGATGAGCACCTATCTTGGTGAGCGAGCAAAGTCAGGGGATGCCGTAACTGTCACAGGGCCCATGGGCGCGTTTTACCTGCGGCCGATCGAGCGTCCGCAGCTGTGGCTGGCTGGCGGAACGGGGCTGGCCCCGTTCCTGTCGATGCTCGAACAAGTGGCCGAACAGGGCACGGATCAGCAGATCATCCTCTACTACGCCGTCACACGTGCTGCTGACCTAGTGGAACTCGATCGGGTGAGTGCACTCGCTGAGAAGATCGGTTCGGTGAGCGTCATCACGATCCTGGCTGCCGAAGAGGACGAGCACGAGCGCAAGGGCTTCGTGACGGACCACCTGAAGGCAGAGGACCTGCAGGGTGGGGAGTGCGATGTTTACCTATGCGGTCCGCCACCCATGGTAGATGCCGTGCGAGACCACTTTGGCACCCTCGGTGTGGAGCCACAGAACTTTTACTACGAGAAGTTCAATCCTACCGAGGCTGAGCGTGAGGCAGCATGACCGCACGCTTTTCAGATAAGGTTTTCGTTGTGACGGGCGCTGCGCAAGGCATTGGGCGTCGCGTGGCGGAAAGGGCCGCTGCAGAAGGCGCGCTGGTCCTAATCGTCGACCGATCTGCGGCCCGCAAGGAGGTTGCCGAGGCGATCATTGCCGCCGGTGGCCGCGCGATTGCTTTCAGCGCCAATCTGGAGACATGGTCCGGCTGCGATAAGGCCATGCAGAAGGCAATCGACCTTTGGGGGAGAATTGACGTGCTGGTCAACAATGTCGGCGGCACGATCTGGGCCAAGCCATTCGAGCATTATGAGCCGAAGCAGATCGACGCCGAGGTGCGCCGCTCCTTGTTTCCGACGCTCTATTGCTGCCGCGCTGCAATCGAACGCATGCTTCCCGTTGGTAAGGGCGTGATTGTGAATGTTTCGTCGATTGCCACAAGGGGCCTGAACCGTGTTCCTTACGCGGCGGCGAAGGGCGGGGTGAACGCGATCACCGCAAGTCTTGCCTGGGAAGTGGCAGATCGCGGCGTTCGCGTAGTGGCCACAGCGCCCGGCGGGACCGACGCACCGCCGCGCACCGTGCCGCGCAATCCAAACGCCGCAGAAGAACAGCGCGAGGACTGGTATCAGACAATCGTCGATCAGACGATCCAGTCCTCTTTCATGAAACGCTACGGAACGCTCGATGAACAGGCAGGTCCCATCCTGTTCCTGGCGTCGGACGACGCTTCCTACATCACAGGCGTCACAGTGCCGGTGGGAGGGGGAGATTTGGGCTGATGCGGTCTGCATCAGCCCGTTAAACACGAGGAGGAGATCCCAATGAAGAAGACAATGACGGCAGCTCTGACAGGGCTTTCAACCATACTTTCTGCACAAGCAGCGATTGCACAGGATGTTGATGTTGGCGTTCTGCTACCGTTCTCTGGCGTATACGCCGCGCTTGGCAACGAAATCGAGGCAGGCTTCAACCTTGGCCTCGAAACCTTCGGCAGCGATCTTGATGTCGAGATCATCCTGCACCGTGAAGATACCGAGGTGACACCCGCCGTTGGCTTGCAGCGCGCGCGCAAGCTCATTCTGCAGGACGATGTGGATGTCATCGTAGGTGTCGTGTCGTCAGGTGTGCTTGGCGCGGTACGCGATATCGTCGATGGGGCAGGTGTGCCGCTGGTTGTTGCAAATGCCGGCAACGATGCGGCCACCGGCGCCGATTGCAGCCCTTACATAACCCGGGTCTCGTTTTCGAACGGACAGGTCAATCGTCCGATGGGAACATGGATGGCCGAACAGGGGATTGAATCGGTCTACACGCTCGCGCCCGATTACGCGGCCGGTCGGCAAATGATCGAGGCGTTCTCGGCGGCATATACAGAGGCCGGTGGGACCATTGTCGGCAGCGACTATTCGCCGTTCCAGCAGACGCAGGACTTTGGTCCATATATTGCCCAAGCGCAGGCCTCAGGTGCTGACGCACTTTACGTCTTCTATGCCGGCGGCGAAGCAATCTCCTTCGTCAATCAGTATGCCAGCTTCGGCGCTGCAGACGATCTACCGCTTTACGGCTCCGGTTTCCTGACGTCGCAGCTTTATGTCAACGCACAGGGCGAATCTGCCGACGGTATCGTCACAGCACTGCACTACGTGCCGACGATCGACAGCGCGGAAAATGCCGCGTTCGTTTCTGCCTTCCAGGCGGCGAACGATCGCATTCCGTCCGAATTCGCAGTTCAGGGCTATGACGCTGCACGTGCCATCGTCGAAGCCATCCGAAGTGGTGCCACCGATCGTGAGGCGCTGGCAGAAGCTCTGCGTCAGGTCAGCTTTGACGGGCCGCGCGGGGGGCTTTCGATCGACCCGGCTACGAACAACCTCGTTCAGCCGATCTATGTCTATGAGACGGTCACCGGCGAGGACGGCAGTATGACGCAGACCGTGATTGCGGCTCTGCCTGCAGAGGCGGATTCGGCCAACGGTTGCGAGATGCCGGCGCCTGCGTCGAACTGATGATGTGACAGGATGGGCCGTCCGCTGCCGGGCGGCCCATTCCACATAAGCACGCAAACTCTTCAACTGAGGACATGTTCATGACCATCGATCTAGGCTTCTGGATCTTGCAAACGCTCAATGCGCTGCAATTGTCTATGCTTCTGTTTCTGCTGTCGATCGGCCTGACTGTCATCTTTGGGTTGATGCACTTCGTTAACCTTGCGCATGGTGCGCTCTACGCGCTCGGCGCCTACATCGCCGCGTCGGTTGCCTCGGTGGCCGGGTTCTGGGCCGCGATCATCGCTGCCCCGATTGGTGTCGCGCTGGTGGGTATTGTCCTTTACGGGGGTCTCATCCAACGGATGCGTAAATCCGGGCCTATGGCGCAGGTGCTGGTGACGTTCGGGCTCATCTTCGTGATGCTCGACCTGACCAAGATCATCTGGGGGGATCTGGCGCTTGCCATGGGGACCCCGGAACTCCTGTCGGGCCGCCTTGAGTTCATGGGCGTCGTCTATCCCAGCTACCGGTTGTTCATCATCGTGCTGGGCGCGGTTATCTTTGTGGCGCTGGCGCTGACGCTGGCCAAGACACAAGTGGGTGCCATGATCCGCGCCGGCGTCGACAATGACGCCATGGCCGCCTGTATGGGCATCAACGTCGAACGCCTGTTCTTCATCGTATTTTGCGTCGGGTGCGCCCTTGCCGGGCTTGCGGGGGCGGTCGCAGCACCGCTCCTGAGCGTAACACCCGGTATGGGGCTTCAGATCCTCATCCCGACCCTCATCGTCATCGTGATCGGAGGCCTGGGGTCGCTCAAGGGCGCCGTCGCCGGATCACTGATTTACGGCTTCGTCCAGACGTTCGGAGCCGTCCTCGCTCCTCAACTTGCCTCGGTCCTGATCTACGCGCTGCTTGCAGCGGTCCTGGTGATCAAGCCTGTCGGGCTCTTTCCTGCAAAGGGTTAATGCCATGTTTCGCCATACACCCCTTCGCTATGCCGTGCTCGTCCTGTTGACTGTGGCGGCATTGCTGCAAGCGTTCACAGCCGGATATTTCGGTCTGGAGATCCTGATCGAAATTCTCATCCTCTGCATGCTGGTGCTTGCGCTCGATCTTGTCGCGGGCTTTGGCGGCATGGTTTCGCTTTGTCATGGCGCATTGATGGGGGTTGGTGCCTATGCCTTTGTGGCCCTCAACGTCATCGTCGGCCTTGATCCTTGGCTCTCGGCGCTGGCCGCGGTGGCGATCACGGCCGGAACTGCCTGGGTGGTCGGGGCGATTTGTGCCCGCAGCCACGGCATCTATTTCATCATGGCCACGCTGGCCTTCGGTCAGATGGCGTATTCCTACATATTCGAATCACCCATCTTCGGAGGTGATGACGGCATCGGTGGCATTGACCGTTTCGACCTGAGCGGCATCGGGCTCGACCTGAATGACAGCCGGACCTTCGCGCTGTTTTGCCTTGGAGTGTTGATCGTGCTTTACCTGTTCACCGCGGGGATCTTGAAATCTGGCCTTGGCCGGTCGCTGATTGGCGTTATGCACAACGAACAGCGGATGAAAGCGCTTGGCCTAAACACCTGGCGTGTGAAGGCGCATGTCTTCGGCCTGTCGGGGATCGTGGCCGGGGTTGCCGGGGTACTCGGGGCGCAGCACATCCTCTTCATCTCGCCCAACCTCCTGAATTGGACGGTCTCGGGTGAGGCGCTCGTCGTCGTCATTCTTGGCGGGTTGGGAACGTTGGTCGGCCCGCTGGTCGGCGCGGCGTTCTTCGTCTTTATGAAGCACGAAGTCGGCGAGATCACCAACTACTGGCATATCGTCGTCGGGATCGTTCTGATCGGTGTCGTCATGAGCCGTGCAAATGGTGTGTTCGGCTGGTTGGAAAACCGGTTTGGCAACCGGATCGATCGGGCCTGGGCCAATACAACCCGCAAAAACGAAGCCGAGGAGGCACGTAGCGATGCTTGAGACACGGAACCTCGACAAGAGTTTCGGCGCAGTTCACGTCACGCGGGACGTCTCGCTGAAGCTAGAGCGCGGCGAACGCCGGGTTATCCTTGGACCCAACGGGGCCGGCAAGACGACGCTCTTCAACCAGCTGGTCGGAGAACTGACGCCGGACAGCGGGTCGGTGCACCTGGCCGGTGAAGATGTCACATCGCTTCCGGTTGCCAGACGCGCCCGCCGTGGCTTGTCGCGAAGCTACCAGAAAAACACCCTGTTCGACGGCCTTACTGTCGAAGAGAACTTGGGGCTTGCGGCGGCTGTACACACCGGCAACGGCACAAAGTTGTGGACAGACAGCATGTCGCGCTCCGAGGTTCGCGAAATTGTGGAAGATGTGGCAAACCAGGTGGAACTTGTTCCTTACCTGCATGCCAAAGTGTCCGAGGTCAGCTATGGCGTTCGTCGCCAGCTTGAAGTCGGTGTTGCGTTAGCAACGCGACCGCATGTCCTTTTGATGGATGAGCCGACGAGTGGTGTGGGCCCGGAAATGTCAAAGGGCTTCCACAGGTTGTTGCAGAACCTGCCACGAGACCTGACCATGCTGATCATCGAGCATGACATGGACCTGGCTTTCGACGTGGCTGACACGATCACCGTGCTGAATTACGGAGAGGTTGTTTATGACGGCGATCCTCAGGAGGCACGGGGCTCATCGCTTCTGAAAGAAATCTATCTTGGGAGCTGGGAAGATGCTTGAGGTCAGCGCAATCGAGTCCGGTTACGGTGAAACACAAGTGCTGTATGGCATGAACCTGACCGCACAAAAGGGGCGGATCCTAGCGGTTCTAGGGCGCAACGGCGCGGGGAAATCGACCACGCTGAAGACCATCATGGGCCTTCTGCCGCTTCGTGCGGGGACGATCTCATTCGATGGTGCGCCCATCGCAACGCGTCCGTTCGATGTTGCAAAAGCCGGAATTGCCTATGTGCCGGAGACGCGGGATATTTTTCCGTCCCTGACAGTCCGTGAGAACCTTGAAATTGCGTCAAAGCGTTTCGCTGGCGATGGCGGGGACGCGAATTGGACGCTTGAGGGCGTGCTGGACCTGTTTCCACGCCTTGGCGAACGTCTGGAAAATGGCGGCGCAGAGCTGTCCGGGGGTGAGCAGCAGATGTTGGCGATTGCGCGCGCTCTGCTGATGAATCCCCGGCTTCTGCTGCTTGACGAGCCGACGGAGGGTCTTGCACCGATCATCGTGAAGCTGATCCACGACAAGCTTCAGGACCTTAAGAAATCGGGTTTGTCGATGGTGCTGGTCGAGCAGAATTTCGGCTTTGCCACGTCGCTTGCCGATGATGTCGCCATTGTCAGCAAGGGGCAGGTCGTCTGGACTGGTTCAGCGGACGAGATCAGGGCTGCGGAAGACCTCCAGCACCAATGGCTTGGCGTTTAATCGCAAAGACAATGCCCTCAGGGCCGTTTGTCGGCCTAGGGGCGGCAGCCTGGCCGGTGCTGGGTCAAAGAATGCGCCGGGCGACTTTCTGAGCGAGTGTGACGAAGCTGCGCACATGAACGCTCTGGTCGTCAAGCCGGTAGTTTACCGAGAGCGAGGTCCGGGCGATTTCCGGCTCAATGTTCAGGAACTTCGTGCCTTTTCTTGGCGCTGAAGACACCGATTCTGGAACGATGCACACGCCCTCGCCGATCGCCACAAGACTCATCGCTGTCTGCAGGTCCATGCACCAGAGGCGCAAGGGGACGTCGAAGCCAGCCGCTTCACATGCATTGAGCACAAGATCGGCATAGCTTGGCCGTGGTCGCTCCGGATAGAGAACGAGGTGATGGGTCTCTAGCCGTTCGAGTTTCGCGTTTGTCCGCGAACCGCTGTCGAGTGTATCGGGAAGGGCGAGAACAAGTTTTTCCTCATGCAGTTCCTTTGTCAGAAATTCGGGATCTTTGAGGGCCGGCCGCGCGAAGGCGACATCAATTTCCCTCGAAACCAGAGCCCGGTGGAGCTGGGCATTGTTCATCGGCAACAGCGAGAGGTTAACATCTGGATATGTCGCACGATAGGATTTGACGATGTTGGGCAAGATTCCGAATGTCGCCGATCCGACAAAGCCAATCCGTAGACGTCCCTCGGCCCCTTGTCCGAGCCGCCGGATTTCAAGGCGTGTATCTTCGATCTGGGTCAGGATAGAGCGCCCGCGTTCCAACAACCGTTCACCAGCCTGCGTCAGGGTGGTGGCGCTCCTGCCTCTGTTAAAAAGCACCGCGCCGAGTTCCTGTTCAAGCTGCTTGATATGCCTACTTAGTGGAGGTTGCGCCATGTCCAGCCGCTCAGCCGCTCGACCGAAGTGCAATTCTTCGGCGACGGCAATGAAATATGTCAGTTGTTTCGTGTTCATCGATGCTTCCTGGGTCAGGATATACCCGCGGGCGGAAAAGAAAAAAGCCCCCGTTATCCGCGGGGGCCTTTTGACCTCTGCAACCAGAGGTAGGGATCGGGGAGGACGATCCTTATTCTGCCGCAATCGCATCATTCGCGGACGCGGTTTTGAGCACGAAGTCGAACTCAAAATGCAGATCCGTGCCCATCTCTTTCGTGGCAGGCTTGAATTTGCCGATGAGGCTTTCCTTCACAGCGAAGACGCTGTCGTTCTCAAGCCATTCGCTATCTGCATCGTAGATCTGGCTGATGAGCGGGCGGTATCCGTCCTTCGAAATGATGAAATGCATGTGGCCGGGCCGGTTCGGGTGGTGGCCCATGAAGTGAAGCAGTTCGCCTGCGGTTTCATCCTCTGGGATCGGGTAGGGGACCGGACGAACGGCGACGAAAGCGTAATGCCCGTTTTCGTCCGTCTCAAAGCGACCACGTAGGTTGTACTCGGGCTGGTTGGGGTCGAGGTTCTCGTAAACGCCGTTGGGGGCGTCTTCCCAGACATCCATCGTGACGCCAGCAATACCGTTGCCCTCTTCATCGCGGATGTAGCCTTCGAAATAGGCGGTTTCTTCGTTGTCGAAATGTTTCTGGATTGTAGACCCGCCCTTGGGCAGGACCGGCGGGTTCTCACGGTAGAAGGGGCCGAGAACCGTCGACTCGCTTTCGCCGCCTTCGATCGGGTTTGTCATCATGTCGACCAGGACTTCGACGCCCAGAATATCAGCCAGCAGAATGAATTCCTGACGGTTGTCATTGCTGAGCTTGCCTGCCCGAGCGAGGTAGTCGCATGCCGCAAGAAACTCATCGTGCTGCAATTTCACGTCCTTCACGAAGCCATGCAGATGCTTGATCAGCGACGTCATGATCTGCCGCTGACGGTCAGTCACTTCGCCGTGCTGCCCGAGGCTTTCGACGACAACGTCTGTGATATTTTCCTCATTTACGATGCCCATTGGCTCTTACCTCCTCCTGAGCGATATTGTGCAATTCTCTGAGGCCATGACGTCTGGCGACAATTCGACGACCTATCTATTTCTATCGATCTACTGAAAAGTCTGTGGACCCAATGCCCAAATAGGTATCGGATGATACCAAGTCTCAAGGTTGGAGCGTATCATGCTGAAGCGCGCAGATATGTGCTCTGCTTGATATCACCTCATACTGAGGCTGGCATAGCTAAGGCCCCGCAGAAAATGGCACCAAAGAAGGCATAGCGTGTACTTTGGGGGCTGCCATGATCGATATCTTCAACCAGATACAAGACCAGCTGAATCGCGCACCGCATCTCCAGCGGCTTGGACGACTGTTCTCTGAGACGATTCTGATCGAGGTCGGGACCGATGAATTCTACCTCACCTTCGAGAAGGGGCGCTTGACGTCCATCCAGCAAGGGCCGAGCCGAAAGACGCCGTGGCGCTTTGCGTTGCGGACAGACGCCGAGGCTCTTGCAAATTTCTGGATGCCGCGCCCGGCACCCGGCTTTCACGACGTTTTCGGGCTCGTGAAGATTGGCCGTGCGCGGATTGATGGGGACATTCTGGCGCTAGTGAAAAACCTGCGGTTTTTCAAGGAAGTCATGGCATTGCCGCGGACAAAAGAGGAGGTCGCAGCATGAGCATCGAACCCATCACAGGACGATATCTGAACACGATTGTCGGCGAGCAGGCCTACCGCATCTACTTTGAAGAGGCGGGGCAGGGTCGTCCTGTCCTATGTCTGCATACCGCTGGCGCAGATACTCGGCAGTGGCGGCACCTGATGCACGACGCCGAGATCACGGCCGCAAACAAGCTAATTGCATTTGATATGCCCTGGCATGGCAAGTCGCTCCCCCCCGAAGGATTCGAAACCGAAGAGTACTTGCTGACCACCGAGGCGTATATTGAGACCGTGCTCGCCGTGGTCGAGGGGCTTGGCCTTGATCGTCCGGTGCTGGCTGGCTGTTCCATGGGCGGCCGGATCGCACTCCAGCTTGCGGCGCTGCACCCGGACACATTCTCGGGGTTCATCGCGATTGAGGCGTCGGACTTCCAGCCGGCGTGGTATGATATCGACTGGTTCCATCGCCCCGATGCCCATGGCGGTGAGATGGGCGCGGCGCTGGTCTCGGCCAATATTTCGCCCTTTGCGCCCGACGCAGAGCGCTGGAACACCTTGTGGATGTTCATGCAGAGCGGACCGGGCGTGTTCCGGGGGGATCTGAGCTTTTACACCAAAGATGACAGTTTGATCGCGCGGCTGGGCGACATCGACACGAACCGAACACCAGTCCATATTATCGTTGGGGCGTATGACCTGACATGCACGCCGGAAGATGCGAAGCGCACAGCGGATGCGATCCCGGGCGCGACGCTCGCGGTGATGGACGAGTTGGGACATTTCCCGATGAGCGAGCACCCCGACGGCTTCCGTCCCTTTTTTGCCGAGGGTCTTGACCGGATGCCAGCGAAATCCGCTGCGGCGGCATGAGGTGGCGCAGATGAACAGCCCTTGTATCATCTGTGTGGCGATCACCGGCAGCTTGCCGACCAAGGCAAACAATCCGGCCGTGCCGATCAGCATCTCCGAGCAGGTGGAATCGACCCACGAGGCGTTTGAGGCTGGTGCCACGATTGTCCATGCCCATGTCCGCAACGAGGACGAGACCCCTTCATCTGATCCGGAGAAGTTTGCACTCCTGAAAGACGGGATCGAGCAGCATTGCCCAGGTATGATCGTCCAGTTCTCGACCGGCGGGAGGTCCGGGGCCGGTCATGCACGCGGCGGGATGCTGCCTCTGCGGCCCGACATGGCGTCGCTCAGCGTGGGGTCAAACAATTTCCCGACGCGCGTCTATGAGAACCCACCAGATCTGGTTGATTGGCTGGCGTCCGAAATGCGCGCGCATGACGTCAAACCCGAGATTGAGGCCTTCGACCTGAGCCATATCCTCAAGGCAAAAGACATGGCTGATCGCGGTCAGCTGAGTGGCACGCCGTACATCCAGTTTGTCATGGGGGTTAAGAATGCAATGCCTGCGGATCGAAACGTCTTCGACTATTACATCCAAACTGTCCGACGTCTGTTTGGTGACGACGCGCCCTGGTGTGCTGCGGGGATCGGGGCAAATCAGGCAGTGCTAAACGAATGGGCGATTTCGTCTGGCGGACACGCCCGAACGGGCCTTGAAGACAACGTGCGCCTCGACCGGGATAGGCTCGCGCCATCAAATGCCGCCCTCGTGCGGCGCGCGGCAGACATCTGCGAGCGTCACGATAGACCGGTGGCGACATGGCAAGAGGCCCGTCAGATCCTGGGTCTAAGGACTCCCAACCTCAATGACATCGAACGAGTGGCATGAAGAAGATTTATCCCGACGCCAAGGCCGCACTGGACGGGCTTTTGCGCGACGACATGTTGATTGCAGCAGGCGGGTTTGGCCTGTGTGGTATCCCGGAACTTTTGATCGACGCCATCGTCGAAAGCGGCGTCAAGGGCCTTACCTTCGCGTCGAACAATGCCGGTGTGGATCATTTCGGTCTCGGGAAACTGCTCGACACCCATCAGATCAAGAAGATGATGAGCTCTTACGTCGGTGAGAATGACGAATTCATGCGTCAATACCTCAGCGGTGAGCTTGAGATCGAGTTCAACCCCCAAGGCACGCTGGCCGAACGGATGCGGGCCGGTGGCGCTGGCATCCCCGGTTTCTACACCAAGACAGGCGTCGGCACCGTGATCGCCGAGGGCAAAGAAGAAAAGCAGTTCCCGACCGGCCCGAACGGCAAGATGGAAGCCTACATCATGGAAGAAGGCATCTTCGCCGATCTTTCCATCGTGAAGGCCTGGAAAGCGGATGAAACCGGCAACGCCATCTTCCGCAAGACCGCCCGCAACTTCAATCCGCCCGCCGCCATGTGTGGCAAGGTCTGCGTGCTTGAGGTCGAAGAGATCGTGCCGACCGGGTCAATCGACCCCGACCTGATCCACCTGCCGGGCATCTATGTCCATCGTCTGATCCAGGGCGAACACGAAAAACGCATCGAACAGCGGACCGTCCGCACGACGGAGGGCGCGTAATATGCCTTGGGATCGTAATCAAATGGCCGCCCGCGCGGCGGAAGAACTTGAAGACGGGATGTATGTGAACCTTGGCATCGGTATTCCGACGCTCGTCGCGAACTATGTCGGTGACAAGGATATCACCCTGCAATCGGAAAACGGCATGCTCGGCATGGGCCCGTTCCCGTTCGAAGGCGAGGAGGACCCGGATCTGATCAACGCGGGCAAGCAGACAATCACGGAACTGCGCCGCACGGCCTATTTCGACAGCGCCCAAAGCTTCGGGATGATCCGCGGCGGTAAGATCGCAGCGGCGATCCTTGGTGCGATGGAAGTGGCAGAAAACGGCGATCTGGCAAACTGGATGATCCCCGGCAAGCTGGTCAAAGGCATGGGCGGGGCAATGGACCTCGTGGCCGGTGTCGGTCGCGTGATCGTGGTGATGGATCACACCAATAAGCATGGCGACAGCAAGCTGCTGAGAGCCTGCACCCTGCCGCTCACAGGCAAGGGCGTGGTGGATAGGATCATCACCAATCTCGGTGTGCTCGACGTGGTCGAAGCTGGCCTCAAGATTGTCGAGATAGCCGAAGGTGTGACTGAAGACGACATCAAGACCGCCACGGAGGCTACCATTGTCAACTGACGGGCTGCGTTGCTCGCGAGGAGGAACGGAATGGCGAATGCGAGATTGGAAGCGACCAACTTGCTGAGCGATTCCTCCATCTCTGCCGCAGGTGCGGGTCTGCTTGCTGTTTTCGTATCCTATGCTGGACCGCTGTTGATCTACCTCAGCGCCGCCGAAGCCATGGGCGCGTCGACGGCCGCCTTTGGGAGTTGGGTTTTTGCGATTTCCATGTCGGCGGGTCTCACCAGCATCGGTCTAAGCATCTGGTTCCGGGTTCCGGTTGCTATGGCATGGTCCGCCCCCGGGACGGTGCTGCTCATCGCGCTCGGCGCCAGCATTTCGATGCAGGAGGTTGTCGGCGCTTATCTAATCGTCGCTGCCGCCCTCATCGTCATTGGCCTGTCCGGTGTCTTTCAGCGACTGGTCCAGATGCTGCCCTCTGCAATCACCAATGGCATGATGGCCGGCATCCTTTTTGGGTTCGGGATGAAGGCCGCGTCGGGGCTGGCGACCGAGCCCTTCATTGTCGCGCTGTTGATTGCAGCCTTCGCGATCTGCACAGTGCTGGTGCCGCGCTATGCTGTGGTCATCCTGTTGGGGCTGGCATTCGTTCTGGTCGCGCTTTCCCAGAACACGGCGCTTTCGTCCCTTGATCTGGCACTTGCCGATCCCCTACTTGTCCGGCCTGAATTTTCCATGGAAGCGACGCTGGGCCTTGCGCTTCCGCTCCTGATCACGACGCTCAGTGGTCAGTATCTTCCCGGCATGTCCATCCTGAGCGCCAATGGCTATACGATGTCGGCCAATCCAGTTCTGATTGTCGGCGGATTAGCGTCGGCCGCGTCGGCCCTTTTCGGCGGGATCACCACGGCGCTTGCCTCGATCACCGCAAGTTTCTGCGCCGGTTCGAACAGTCACCCGGACCCCGACCGCCGATATGTCGCGGGTGTGGCTTGCGGCGTTGTGTTCTGCATTGGCGGGCTCTTCTCGGGCACGATCGTGAACGCGCTCGTTCTTTTGCCGTCGGCTGTCATCGCGCTGCTTGCCGGTCTGGCTCTTCTGCAACCGATCTTGAAATTCACCACCGACATGCTGGCATCAGAGGGGGCGCAATCGGGCTTGCTCACATTCCTGATCACCGCATCCGGTTTGTCCCTGTTAGGGATCGGGGCCGCGTTCTGGGGTGTGGTCATCGGTGTCGGTTTCTATTTGCTCACGGGTCTCACACAAAAACTGTTGCACGACCGTTCCGAAGGGGCCGGACGTTGAAGATTTCTGCAAAACCAATCGGGAGGAAGATCATGAGAATACTGACTTTTGTCGCGGCGATGTCCGCCGGGCTTTGGGCGGTGGGCGCGCAAGCCCAAATGGCCTGCGAGGACCTGGCCGATCTTGCAACTGGCGACGTCACCTTCACGGCAGCCACGATTTCAGACGGAACAGTGACGCCGCCGGGCGGTGATGCAATCACCGGACTGCCGCCCATGTGCCGCGTTTCGATGGCGGTTCCAGAGGCCATTAATATTGAGCTGTGGTTGCCGCTTGAAGGCTGGAACGGGCGTTTCCGGGGCGTGGGCGGCGGCGGCTATTCTGGCGCGCCAAGCTGGGGCGCGCTGGCGGCGGTGGTTCGTGATGGCTATGCCGTCGCATCGACCGATACCGGACATATGGGCCACGGTGGCGATGGGTCGTTCGCCTTCACAGACGACGGCACGCTCGACTGGTCCTTGATTGAGGATTTCGCTTCACGATCCCTGTTCGAGACTTCTCGGCTGGGCCAAGAGGTCACCGAAGCCTTCTACGGGCGAGCTCCGGATTACACCTATTGGTCAGGATGTTCGACCGGGGGACGGCAGGGCCTGATCCAGGTTCAGCGCACCCCGTATGCCTATGACGGTGTATTGTCGGGGGCACCGGCCATTCATTGGAACCAATTCATCGCCGCAGAGCTTTGGCCACAGATCGTGATGCGCGAAGATGCCGGCGGCCCGCTTCCCGCCTGCAAGTTCGATTTGGCGAATGCCGCAGCAGTTGCTGCATGCGATGAACTGGACGGGGCGGTCGACGGGCTCTTGCAGGACCCGCGCGAATGCGGATTTGATCCGGCCTCACTCGTCTGCGCCGAAGGGGCAGAGCCGGATTGTGGCTGCCTGACCGAGGGGGAGGCAAGCGCGATTTCACGGATTTGGGCCGGTGCGGAAGGCACTGATGGTCGGGTCATCTGGCCCGGTCTGACGCCGGGGACATCGCATGCTGTTCTGGCGAATGAAGGGCCTTTCCCAATTGCGGTGTCACAATTTCAATGGGTTCAGGCCGACCCGCAAGCGGACTGGACAACGCTGACTTCGGAAAGCTTCGAAGCGTATTTTCAGAGAAGCTACGCCATGTTCAATGACATGATCGGCACCACTGATCCCGACATTTCGGAGTTTGCGGATGCCGGTGGCCATCTGATCCTGTGGCATGGCTGGACAGACCAGTTCATCTTCCCCGAGGCGACGATCAACTATTATGATCAGGTCGTTGGGGCCCTCGGGGACACCGCTGATGAAACAGTCCGCCTTTACATGGTGCCGGGCGTTGATCATTGCCGTGGCGGTGTCGGACCAAGTGGGTTTGGGCACCGTGACGATGATGCGTCGGGAAGTGTCGCGTTGCAGCAGGACGCGCAGCACGACATCTTCGAAGCGCTTGTCGCCTGGGTGGAGCGAAACGAGGAACCAGGAACCCTCACCGGTGTGCGTTGGACCGAGAACGATCCGACCCGGGGGGTGGCGCTGACGCACCCGATCTGCGTCTGGCCTCAGCAGGCCGTCTACGACGGCAATGGTGCAATAAATGAAGCGTCCAGCTACATGTGTGACGTGGTGGATTGAACGCGATAAGCTTGATGGGTGGCCTGAGGTCTCTGGCCCCCATCGCCGCCATTGACACTTTCCTTCCGGCTTTCTGTGGTGCGCAGCGTTTTGTCCTGTGCTTTGGCTAGCCAGGAGGTGTTGACGAGCAAGTGATATGCAATGGTGATATCGCAGGTTTTTAACATAAACTTCATTATGCGTCTTTATACTTAGTGTTGCGATAGTATATTATCGTATGTATGCTGGACTCCTCTCACGGAGGTTCCGCAGCATGCGCCATCTAATCAAGAAGCTCCTCCCCTCGATCGCAGTCGCTTTGACCGTGACAGGTCTTTCGCTGCCGGCTCCCGCCCGCGCGCAGACATACCCGATCGATTGCGCGATCCTCTTGTGTCTGTCTGGCGGCTGGCCCGCTTCCGTCCCTTGCGCCCGAGCCCGCGCCGAATTTATCCGGCGGATTACGCCCTGGCCGGTGGAACCGCCGCTGCAAATCTGGCGCTGTCCCATGGGCGCCTCCTACAAGAACGATCGGTTACAAAACAACGCTGGCCGCATCCTTGAAGCCTTGTACCAGGCGGACAGCCGTCGACCGCTTCAATCCTTGCCAGTAGATAATCTCGTTCCCACCGACCTCGCCCTGCGGCTCGTTCAGGATCGCGCGGACATCGATATCAGCGGGCCAGAGTTCAATTTCGTGCGGTCCATCCGCGTCTTCGATGTACGGTATGCACGACAGCACGAGTCCGGTCGTGACGGTGACTGCAATCGCAGCGCGACTGTGGTCCTCGGCACTTACGGGACCCAAGGCGATTTCTCTTGGCAGAGGTCTTCCGTTACTGCCCTTCCTTCGGCTCACGTAGGCCTTGAACGATGGGGCGAGCATTGCCCGGGTATCTATCACCGATCTGTCTTCGTCGATTGGCGTGACTATGAGGGCAACTACGGCTTCGAACAGGTGAACTACTAGCTTTGACAAAGACAACGGTGCCATCAAACTGCAGAAATTTGAGCGAGCTGAGTTGCTCAAATATCGGCCCTTCGCTGCTGTCGATGCCAAAGTCCGGAGAGCGGGACAAACCGGACTTATGCACATGCGGCTATTGCTGACGCAGCATATGTTCGCATGTGCGGCATGAAAGTTGTCGAGAAGCAGCGCCGTCACGGGAGCGGTCATTCGAAAACGGTGTCCCGTGCAGCAAAGATAAAAGTTCCGCTGTGTCTTCGGTTCTTTGCAGAAAGCTGCCAGATGAAGCCATTAATTGCTGTACCGAAAAACGCGCCAGTCACGCGAGGCACCGCCAGGTGATACTATTTGTACCGAGAAAGAAGATAGGCCTGACCCGTGTCGAGGTTTCGCCCAGCTTTGGAAGTAGGTCTTCGCAACATACCGCAGCACCTCAGGATTTCGATTATTGATCAAAAATCAATTTTGTAAGTATACTGTGGTGTGAACGGACGCGGCACATAGGCCTGTCTGCGGGCGAGGAGGCCGAATGTTGATCGAAGAAACCACGACACACCGGACGCTAAGCCAATGAAGCAAAAGAGGATTGCGATCATTGGCTGTGGTTTGATTGGACAGGCATGGGCAACTGTGTTTGTGCGCTCTGGTCACCATGTGACTCTCTACGACAAGCAAGACGGCGCGGCCCAACAGGCGGTCGTGCAAATTCGAGAGCGGCTCGTTGAGTTGCACGAACACGGCCTCATCAATTCAAGTGCTTTGCAGCGTGGCCATGACCTGTTGACGGTCGCGTCAACTCTCAAGTCATCGGTTTCAGATGCTGATTACGTCCAGGAGAATGGACCGGAAGACGCGCGTATCAAATCAGAACTGACACGCGACATTGACCGGTGGTCACCTCCTGGTACGCCTATCGGAAGTTCGACTTCGGGCATTCCAGCTTCTGTTTATGCGGAAAAGATCGATGGGCGGAGCCGATGCCTTGTTGTGCACCCGATCAATCCACCGCATCTCATCCCGGTGGTGGAAATCGTACCGGCAACTTGGACCTCACGGAGCGTTGTGGACGAAGTCAAAGGTCTTCTGGACAGTGTCGGGCAGGTCCCCATCATTCTGAAGAAAGAGATAGACGGCTTTGTCGTGAACCGCCTTCAGGGCGCCTTGCTTCGCGAGGCCTTTCAACTTCTGGATCAGGGCGTCGCGTCCCGAGAAGCCATAGATAAAGCGATAAGCGATGGGCTGGGGATACGGTGGTCACTGATGGGTCCTTTCGAGACCATCCATTTGAATGCGCCGGGCGGCGTCGCCGATTATGTTCACCGGTTTGGCAAGATGTATTCGGAGATGTTCGAGCACACGAAAGAGCCGTCTGATTGGCGCGCTGTCGTGAATGCGGGCCTTGAGGCGGAGCTCATCGAGCAGCAGCCTCTCGCCGAAATAGGCAATGCGCAACGCGCCAGAGACGTCGCGCTCATGCAGCTTCTTACGGCACGCTTGCAAGGAAAGCTTGAAAACACGACGGACATTTGACCGGACCTGCTACAATCAGGCATTCGGGGGCGAAGACGCAAGAAAAAGTAGGCTTGAAATGTTTGAAAACGAAAAACCGATCCAAAAAGACAAGCTGAACAATCAGGTTTATGATCGTCTTTGTACACTTCTGCGAGAAGGCGAGTTTACGCCGGGAGAACCCGTCCGAGTTTCTCGGATCGCTGAAGCCTTTGGTGTGAGTGCCATGCCGGTACGCGAAGCCCTAACCCGGCTTGCAGCTGTAGGGGTGATGGCAAACGTGTCAGGTCGGTCTGTTGGTGTTCCAATGATGACTCGAGAAGAGCTATCCGATCTTCGCGACGTACGGCTTGAGATTGAAACCAAAGCCGTTGAGTGGGCTGTGAAAAATCAGACCCCAGAGTTTGTCAATGAACTCGAGATCATGTTGGCGGACTTGCTCCAGGCAGAGAAAGCCCGTGATGTCAGAGGTTTCATCAAGAACAACTACGCGTTCCATTTCCGACTTTATCAGCAAGCGAACTCGCCGGTTCTGATGGATATCATTAACACCCTTTGGTTGCGCGTAAGCCCGCATTTGTATCATGCGGGCCAACGGTCTCGGCATCGGATTTCTAACGACAACCATAAACTCATCATCGACGCCGTCCGTGGTAGTGACGTCGAGACCGCGCAAAAGGCTTTGATCGCTGATGTGACAGGGTCTTACGACGACCTTGTGCTGGCACTCTTTTCAGCAACATCTGCCTAAGAAAAACAATTACTTGATGGGATGTTTGACTCGCTCTCGCGCGGGAGAAATCAGCCACTTCGAGAAAGTTATTGATTATTGATCAAAAATCAAAGATCGTTTACCGGCAATCTGGCTCTTCTCCTTGGCTGAGAGCCTTCGACACTTCTTGGGAGGAAAACTAAATGAATAAATCATATCTCGCTGCATGCGCGACGGCGGCGTCCGTAAGCTTCGGTGCCACCGCGGCTACGGCGGACATGTTGGATGTCCACATGTCGATTCCGAAAGACCTGACGTTCTTGGCCGATAGCGCCAAGATCATGGATGAAACACTGCGCTCCATGACGGGCGGGGATGTTGGATTGAATCTATTTGGTTCTGGCGAGCTGGTGCCGGCCGGTGAAATCCTCGAAAGCGTCAGCACAGGAGCAATCCCAGCGGGTTGGAGCTTCCTTGGTCAATGGGGCGGGCAAATTCCTGTCGCGCAGATTGGTGCAACGCCTTTTGGCGCTGGCCCCGAAGCCCTTGCCGCGTGGCTGCATGTCGGTGGTGGTCTCGAAATCATCCAACGCGGCTTTGACGAACAAAACATCAAGGTGCTGGCGTGCCATATCACGAACCCAGAACCTGGTGGCTGGTTCAACAAGGAAATCAACTCGATCGAAGACTTCGAAGGTCTCAAGATGCGGATGGGTGGCGTTGGTGCGCGCATTCTGAACGAATTCGGCGCGTCGGCCCAGTTCCTGCCCGCAAGCGAGATTTATCTGGCACTGGAGCGCGGAAGGATCGACGCAAGCGAGTTCTCCCTGCCGATCATCGATAAAGACCTTGGCTTCAATCAGATCGCGAGCTTCTATTATTATCCGGGATGGCATCAACCGGGCAGTGTGGACGTGCTGATGATCAACATGGATGTTTGGAACGGCATGCCAGCCGACGAGCAAGCCATGTACGAGGCGGCCTGCCAGGTCAGCATGGCGTGGACGCTGGCCTACGCCCCGTCAGCACAAACTCCCCAGATTGAAGAGTTCGAAGCCGGCGGTACGGTGGTAAAGCGGTTCCCAGACGAAGTGCTCGTCGCGCTGCGTGAGGCCACCGATCGTGTCCTGGGTGAGATTGCCGCAGAAGACGCACTGTACGGCGAAGCCTATAACTCGATGAAGGCGTTTGTGGCTTCATCTGGGCGTTGGACATCGCTCCAGAGCCTGCCGGTCGAATAAAGGATCGGAGTTAGACAATGGATACCCAAGCTAGAGAGCCAGAGCTTGGGACCGGACCAGTTCAGGCGATGCTACGCGGCATTGCCTGGATCGGCCGGGCCGCCGCCTGGTTGATCGTCCCGATCCTCGTCCTTGTCCTCGTCGGCGTCACGCTGTCCGCGATGAAGGTCGGAACGATCGTTGAATGGGAACGCGATGTTTTTCTTTTTGGCTCGAAACTGACGCTCGCAAGTCTCGGTGATCTACAATGGCATTTGTTCGGCATCATGCTGATGCTGACGATGGCCGGCGCTCTGGTCACAAACAACCATGTGCGGGTTGATTTCATTCGCCAGCACATGAGCGATCGCCTCAAGCGGATCGTCGACTTGGCGGGCCACATCGTTTTCCTTCTGCCGCTTGCTGTGGTCGTGGTCTGGCATGGATACGATTTCACGACCCGCTCCTTCGCAATGGGGGAAGGGTCCAACTACGACGGGTTGTATGACCGGTTCGTCTTGAAGGCGTCCATCCCCATCGGCTTCTCACTACTCTTATTTGCGGGTCTCGGATTGGCGTTTGTGCGCCTGCGCGAGTTGCTGCGTGGCGACCAAAGCGAGTACGACTGATGGAATATGCACTTCCTTTGACGATGGTCGTCTGCCTCCTGCTTGGTATCTTCAGCGGGTATCCAGTGGCCCTCGTGCTCGGCGGTATCGGCGTCCTCTTCGCGTTTATTGGCGAGCTGCCGTTTGCCTTCCTCAAGATCGGCGTGTCCCGCATTTACGCCGGAGTCATCGAAAACTGGTTGCTTCTCGCCGTGCCGCTCTTTGTGATCATGGGGTCCATGCTCGACAAATCGGGATTGGCACAGAACCTGTTGTATTCGCTTGAACGCGCCCTCGGGCACAAGCGCGGCGGCTTGGCAATATCGGTTGCCTTACTGGGTATCATCATGGCCGCGAGTACGGGTATCGTTGGCGCATCAGTTGTGATGCTCAGCGTTTTGGCATTGCCCATCATGCTGCGTGAAAACTACAAACCCGAATTGGCCGTTGGCACAATCGCAGCCTCCGGAACGCTTGGCATTCTAATTCCACCCTCAATCATGCTCGTTCTTGTGGGCGACATTTTGCAAATCTCGGTAGGGGAACTCTTTCTGGGCGCCATCATACCCGGTTTCCTCCTTGGCGGGCTTTACATTGCCTACATCATTTTTGTCGCCATCACCCGCCCCTCTGACGCACCTGTTCCGCAGTCCAAGCCGGCTGAAGGATCAGTTGTGCTTGCCTTAATACGCGACCTGATGGCCCCACTGCTTTTGATCCTGACGGTTCTTGGATCTATCGCGACGGGGACTGCAACACCTACCGAGGCCGCGGGCCTCGGCGCGATCTGCGCGATGCTTCTCGCAGCTTTCAATCGCAAACTCACATTTTCGACCCTATCATCCTGCGTTCGAGAAACAGGCAGCACATCGGCCATGATCCTGACGGTTCTTGTCGGTGCCACGATCTTTGGCATGGTCTTTAAGGGCCTCAAGGGTGATCAGATGATCAAGGATGCGATCTTCGCGCTTGATCTGAGCGCGTATGGCACGCTGGGTGTCTTGTTACTGATGATCTTCATCCTTGGCTTCTTCCTCGAATGGGTTGAAATCAGCTTCATCGTCCTGCCACTTTTTGCACCGATCGTTGCAGCACTTGATTTCGGCCTTGGGTTGACCACACAGCAACAACTGCTGTGGTTTGCGATGTTAGTGGCCGTCAACCTCCAGACAAGTTTCCTGACGCCGCCGTTCGGGTATTCACTCTTTTATATCAAGGGTGTTGCGCCGCCCGAGATCACCATTCGGATGATCTATCGGGGCATCATCCCCTTCGTTGGCCTGCAGCTAACCGGCCTGGCCCTGCTGATCCTCATGCCGCAGCTTGTGCTTTGGATGCCTGGCGCGGTTTTCGGAAACTGATCGATGACGTCGACCAGCGCTCACGCGAAACTCCCTGGCCTGAAAGATCAGCGTGTGCTTGTCACCGCAGGAGCCTCTGGAATAGGCCTTGCCATAGCGCGGGCGTTGGCTGCGCAGGGTGCACGGGTCGCGATCTGCGATATTGATGAAGCCCAGCTTGAAAGCGCTGCCGCTGAATTGGGGCTCGATGTTGCCTGCGTTGCGGATGTGACAGACGCGGACGCACTGGACCGGCTCTTTGAAACTATCGTGCGTGATTTGGGTGGGCTTGACGGCTTGATCAACAACGCAGGAGTTGCAGGGCCAACGGCGCCGGTCGAAAGCGTCGATGATGATGCTTGGCGACACTGTATCGACGTATGCCTGACGGGGCAATTTCTGGTGACCAAGCGGGCCGTGCCTTTGCTCAAAGCCGCAAAGGGCGGCGCCGTTGTGAATATGTCGTCCGCAGCCGGGAAGCATGGCTATGCCTTGCGGACACCCTATGCTGCCGCAAAGTTTGGGGTCATCGGACTGACAGAAAGCCTCGCCAAAGAATTGGGGCCGGACAACATCCGGGTGAATGCCATCTTGCCCGGATTTGTTGAAGGCCCGCGCATGGACGCCGTTATTGCAAGTAAGGCCAAGGCGACCGGAACAAGCGTGCAAGACATGCAAGTTTCGTATCTGAAGGCTGTTTCACTGCGACGTATGGTACGCGCGGAAGATGTTTCAAGCATGGTGTGCTTTTTGCTCTCGGACGCTGGAGTAAATATTTCAGGCCAGTCGCTCGCGGTGGATGGCAATGTTGAATACCTTTGAAGAACCTGGAGATCTTGCATGAGTAATCGTACCGACCAGGGTGGAAAAGTGATCATCACGTGCGCGGTCACCGGCGCTATACATACACCCTCCATGACCCCGCATTTGCCGATCACGCCAGACCAAATCACGCAAGAGGCGATCGCAGCGGCAGAAGCCGGCGCCGCAATCCTGCATCTTCACGCGCGAAACCCCGAAACTGGACAGCCAGATCAAAGTGTCGAGGGATTTGCGAACTTCCTCCCGCGCATAAAGCAGTCCAGCGATGCGGTGATCAACATCACCACCGGCGGAAGCCCCTATATGAGCGTGGACGAGCGGGTCGCACCCGCAGCACATTACAGTCCCGAAGTTGCGTCTCTGAACATGGGGTCCATGAATTTCGGCCTTTACCCCATGCTAAACCGCTTCAAAGAGTTTCAGTTTTCATGGGAGCGCCAGCATCTGGAAGGGTCGAAAGACCTTGTCTTCCGAAACTCGTTCCAGGACATCGAATACGTGCTGAAAACCTGCTACGGCAACGGCACGCGTTTTGAGTTTGAATGCTACGACACATCTCATCTTTATAACCTCGCCCATTTTGCAGACCGTGGCCTCGTAAAAGCGCCCTTTTTTGTTCAATCCGTTTTCGGTTTACTTGGTGGGACCGGCGCGCATCCCGAAGACGTGATGCATATGAAGCGAACAGCGGACAGGCTTCTAGGAAGCGATTATCGCTGGTCTGTCCTTGGCGCGGGGTCGAACCAGCTACGGGTCGCAGCGCAAGCGGCCGCGCTCGGAGGCAATGTCCGGGTCGGTCTGGAAGACAGTATCTGGGCCGGCAAGGGCGAGCTTGCGACATCGAATGCCGTGCAGGTCACGAAAGTGCGCCAGATCATTGAGGGGCTCGGCTTGTCTGTTGCGACACCGGACGAGGCGCGCAGCATCCTCGATCTGAAGGGCGGCGATGACGTGAACTTCTAGCCGAAGGTAAGCCGCACTCATGAAGCACTCGATTTCACCAAGTCACGCCGTTGACATGATACCTGAAGGTGCGCGCGTCATGATCGGAGGTTTCATGGGGGTTGGGACCCCCGAGCGATTGATCGATGCTCTTGTCGCATCCGGAACCGGAAGTCTTACGATAATCGCCAACGATACAGCCTTGCCCGGAAAAGGTATCGGGAAACTGATAACGGCGGGCTCAGTTCGTAAAGTGATCACGTCGCACATCGGTCTAAACCCGGAAACACAGCGCCTGATGAATGCGGGCAAACTTGAGGTCGACTTGGTGCCACAAGGCACGCTGGTTGAGTGCATCCGTAGCGCAGGCGTTGGTCTTGGCGCAGTTGTGACGAAGACTGGACTTGGCACGGCGGTCGCCGAAGGGAAGCAAGTCCTTGAACTTGAGGGCCAGTTGTACCTGGTAGAACTCCCGATTTATGCAGATTTTGCTCTGATCGCTGCGCGGCAGGCGGACTATGTCGGAAATCTTGAATACGCGCTTACAGCTCAGAACTTTAATCCAATCATGGCACTCGCAGCCGAAACTGTGATTGCAGAACCGGACCACATTGTGCCGGTTGGGATGATACCGCCCGATGCGGTCCGCACACCGGCCGCATTGGTTGACCACCTAATCGAACGAGCGAAGTGATGGATGCGAAAGACCGCATAGCGCAGCGCGTCGCGCAGGAAATTGTGCCTGGTTCGCTTGTGAATCTGGGCATTGGTCTCCCAAGTCTTGTCGCGAGCTACGTGGCAACCGACCAAGGCGTCTACTTTCAATCTGAGAATGGTGTCATTGGGCTTGGCTCGAGGCCTCCAGAGGGAATGGAAGACCCGGACCTTACCGATGCAGGTGGCGGATTTGTCACCGCCGTCCCGGGGGCGGCTGCAATCGACAGCGCGATGAGCTTCGGATTGATCCGAGGTGGACATATCGATCTGACAGTTTTGGGGGCACTGCAGGTAGACAGTGCGGGTCATTTGGCCAACTGGATGATTCCGGGAATGCTCACGCCCGGCATGGGCGGCGCGATGGACCTTGCCACAGGCGCAAAACGTGTCATCGCCGCGCTTCAGCATCAGACCCGTGGACAAAGCAAGATCGTAAATCGTTGCGACCTACCGATAACATCGACGCGGCAGGTTGATCTCATTGTGACAGACTTAGCAGTTTTTGATTACTGCGACGCTGGCCTCCGGCTGATTGAATTGATGCCTGAGATCAGTTTGGGCGAGGTTGCATCAAAGACCGAAGCATCATTCGTAGTCGCATTATAAAACCTCTAGGCAATACCTCCGGTGCCTTCGTATCTCACTTGCTCGGTATGAATGATTTATGCCAGCAAAAATAGTATTGAGAAACAAAGCAATGGCCCGCTGCTTGCATCGATCTGATGTTTAGCAAGATTTGCGACCTGCCCAACTCACGGATCCAGCTTCAGTCATAAATGGCCGCTTTCCATGGTACCCGGCAGCCTCGGAAATGAGCACCCGCAGCGATTTTCGTGCTGCGTGCGCGCGCAGCGAGAAAATCGAATTCACGGGAAGGGCTCCTTCGAGACCTTCGCTGCCATCTGCTCCAATGACCGGTACGCTCGCAGACCCTTTCCATCAATATGAACTGGCGGCTGCCTGAGAATCCTATCCACTGTCACTTTTTCGAATCCGCTTGAGCGCATCGAAGTCGATTTCTTGCTTTTGTTCGTCACTTATATCCGGCCGGGTTTCCGATACCGGCTGGGGCCCTTGGACGTCCCACATCACCGCATGTAAGCCTGTACTCCAGCGATAAACCCAACCAACAACACTGCACCCATCGGTCCCGATCAGATTGGCGATCGCGACGCCCTCACCCCTATCATCGTTCACTGTTTATTAACTTCCTGCACTGTGGCGCTGCAAATTGCGGCGTGAGGTTGCAAAGCGTTCACTACGACCGCGCGCCGGACTTCGTTGATTTTGGCTACCTGGTCCTCGATGAGGGAATGATCATCAGACCGAGAAAATGGATTCCCGCGTTCTCAACAATTCATTGGCTTCAAATCCTGTGGTCGGGCTCCGTGGCGGCTTCGACAATCGACAGGACTTCATCTTTATCAAAGCCAATGACCCTCGCCAGAACTGTAAACTCCACGACGTCGATACGACGCTCGCCACTTTCGAGACGTGCCACAAATGACTGGTGGCGTTTGAGCTTCGCCGCCAACTGCTGCTGGCTAAGACCCGCATTCTGACGTGCATCAACCAACGCACGGACGAGCGCCAACTGGCCATTTGTTCTGATTGTTTTTGCCACGCGTCACATACCTTTTGTGACGTCGCTAGCGGATGAAATCTGTTATCTAAAAAGTAGATATATGAGGGTGTTATCGGCGTCTGGTTTCCATGGGCTGCAAGTCTGATGCTCCCGAAGCTGCCCATCAATCCCCTACCAATTGCAGAAATCGGCCATAGTCCTCGCTGACTTCGCGCGCTTCCTCGAAAGCGCGGGCGCGTTCGCCGTCGAGGCAACGGAAGTAGCTCTGGATATCCTGAATGTAATCTTCGAAATCGCCACGGATGATGTCCGCATAGTCCCGCGCCGCCTGCGAATCGCTTGGCAGGAAGGGACGGGCCGGGGCGAAGCAGGATTCCGCCAAAACCGGCCCGGGAACGCAGATCAGGAGGGCCATAGCTTGTAATGGGAGCAGGCCTGTCAACCTTGGGTTTCTCAAACCTGTTATCTCCTTGATCGTGGACGCTGGCCGTGACTAGTGTTTGCGTAACTAAGATACAGCTATACCGCGATATTACATCTTGCGGTTGATAATATACTATCGTAACTCTGGGCTTCAAGTAGGAATGCCTGGGGTCGCGCCATTGGAGAAAGCGTGAGCCGGGCCATGAACTGGGACATCGAAGCACCAAATGTGGTTACGGAAGCCAGGTTCCGCGAGCTCGTGGAAAGCGGCTATAGCGCAGAAATCCTGTGCCAGGAGTCGGCACATAAGAAAGGCCCCAGCTATTACGGGGTCTGGATCATGCGCGTTGTCTCTGATGACGGGGTGGAAAAGCTCCTCGTCACCGCCCGCACACGGACGACCTACAACGATATCAAGATCCGCGAGTTCAAGACGATCTCCGGCGTGGTGTCTTTCTTCATTGGCCTTGGTTTTGCGCATGTCGACCTGCCGCTTGAGGCGGGGACAAGCCGTACGCACAAACTTGCGCCGTCAGACAAAGCCCCATCAGCCAAGGGCGCTGACAACTAACCTCGTCTGCCTCTGGCTGGTCGCCGCGCCAGCCTCCGCGCAAATGGTGCTGGTCATGGAGAGCGACGGCTCCCTGATCCCGTCCCGCTCCCAAAGCAGCTTTGCGCGGAACTACAATGACGGCATCGGTCAGGGTTCGGCCTCCGATGGGATCGCGATCTTCGGCGAGGTAGAGGCCGAGCAAGAGGGCGTCCAAGTCGAGGCCCTTGCCCGCCCGACTCCCCTGCCCCGCGCCGATGTCCTCTCCGGGATTCAGACCACGGCCTTGCGCTATGCCGGCCATCCCGGCCTGCGTCGCGCGGGGCTTTCCGTGACGGATTGGCTGGCTCTCTATCGAGCCAATATCGAGGTTGAGAGCGCCTATCGGCAGGATGCGATTTCAAGTGCAGGTGCCATTGGCCTTGGTCAATTGATGCCAGCGACGGCGCGTGATCTGGGCGTCGACCCACGTGATCCGCTGCAGAACCTCGACGGCTCCGCACGCTACCTCGCGATGATGTTGGAGACGTTCGGCGATCCGCGGCTCGCGCTCGCAGCCTACAACGCCGGACCGGATGCGGTCCGCCAATATGGCGGCATTCCCCCCTACAGAGAAACCCAGAACCACGTGGCTCGCGTCATGGCTGTCGTGGCCCGATTGGAAGGATCAAATTCATGATGTCCCAACCTTTTTGGAAATCATTCCTCAAAATACTTATCGGCAATGTCACGAGAGCGCGCAGCGCGGCAGTGCATTGGCGATCCCGCTTTTTCCAAACAAGTTGGATTTCTAACCTGTTTATTGCGTCGCTCGCGCTCTTCCTGCTCGTCGCAGAGCCTGCGCTTGCGCAAAGCATCGATCTCTCCCCGATCCAGAGCTTGTTGCAGGGGATCGTCGATGCGCTGACCGGTCCGCTTGGCGTTGTCATCGCGACGCTGGCCGTGCTGGGCGTCTTCCTGAGCTGGTTCTTCAACATCATCGACCTGCGCCAAGCCCTCTGGGTGCTTGTCGGCATCGCCGGTGTTGCCGCCGCCCCCACGATCGTTGCCGCGGTCTTTGCCGGTGGCTGAGCGCGCGCCCCTCTTTCTGGGTCTCGTGCGCCCGCCCAAGCTTCTGGGCCTGCCCATCATGTACGCGATGGTCTGGCTCTTCGGCTCGGTGCTCTTGTTCGTCTGGGTCCAGCACATCGTGGTGCTGGGGGTGGCCGCCCTGCTCTACCCCGTGCTGTGGAAGGCTGCGGATTGGGATCCGCGGTTCATCGACGTGATTATGACGGCGCTGCAGGAGACACCGCCCACGCGGAATCGCTCCATCCATGGTGGGGACAGCTATGCCCCGTGAAGTCGCGCTCGATCTCCGCACGATGACGCCGGACTGGTATGCCCGCGAAACCCGCCTCGCGCATATGCTGCCTTACGTCAGCCTAGTCGATGACCGCACAGTCCGAACCCGAGTGAACGAACTCTTTCAGTGCATCCGGCTCGACGGGGTCAACAGCTACACGACAGATGATGCCTATCTCGACAAGGTGACGGCGCTCTTTAGCCGGATTATCGCGCAGCTCGGGCCGGAATTCAGCTATTACGTCCACAAGGTCTCCAAGGCCATCAAACCTGATCTCGACCCGATCCGTGAGGACAGCTTCGCAGGCGAGGTTGACCGGCGCTGGCGCGCGAAACTCGAGACCAGCGGGCTGCGCGACAAGACGCTGACGCTCACCGTCATTCACCGCCCACCCCCGAAAAGCCTCCTGCCGTTCCTCAGCCGCAGCGCGCCGGACCGGCTGAGAGAGGAGACCCGCAAACGCCTGCAGCGCCTGGGCGAGGCCGTGAACGTCTTCCTGTCCGGCCTCGCAGAGCTCAAACCGCGCCTGCTGTCGGCTGCATCGGGGGAATTGGTGGGGTTTCTGGGCGCGCTGAACACGGGCACCGAGCTGCCGCTCTACCCTGCAAACACCTACGGCTTTTTGTCCGTCAACGTCGCCAATACCCGCGTGACGTTTCACGGAGACCATTTCGAGCTCTCGGAAGGCGTCGTGGGGCAGCGCTACGGCAAGAGTTTCACCATCGGAGAATATTCCGAAGGCACCTCTTGCACCATGTTCGACATGCTGAACCTGCCGGTCGACATGATCGTCACGCAGTCCTTTACCCCGATCAATTCGAACCTCATGGCGGGCCGCATCAAGCGGCAAAAGCGGCAGATGCAGGCCAGCCAGGACGCGGCCCTCTCGCTCCTAGAAGCCCTCGATATCGCCGCCGATGATCTCGAGGCCAAGCGCCAAAGCTTCGGCGAACACCATATGGTCGTGACGCTCTTCTGCGAAACGCTCGAAGAGCTGCAGTCGCTCAGCGCGGAGATCGTCAACGCGGCCGCCGCCGAAGGCGTGAAGATGATCGGCGAGCGGGTCGCGGCCAAAGCCCATTACCTCAGCCAACATCCCGGCAACCAGCCCAAGCGCGTGCGCGCCAGCGCGATCACCAATCGCAACTTCGCGGATTTCGCGGCGTTTCATCGGACCCAGCTCGGCAGACCGGCGGAGAAAACACCCTGGGGCCAAGTCATCACCTACCTGCCCACGCCCGAGCAGAGCGCCTATCGGTTTTCCTATCACGAGCAGGGATCGCCCGACAAAGAACCGACCAGCGGGCATACCTTGATCATGGGGCGGCCCGGGTCGGGTAAATCGGTGCTTTCGGCATTCCTCATGACACAGGCCCGTCGAGCAGGGGCGCGGATCTTCGTCTTCGATTATCGTCTCGGTATGGAGATGGCGGTCCGCGCCAATGGCGGGCGCTATGCGTCTTTGAAAGCTGGACAGCCCACCGGGCTCAATCCCCTGTGGACGGAAACCGATAATCGCGGCACGGCATGGCTCTCGGACTGGCTTGCAACCTTGCTCTACCGCGCCGACAAGCCGCTGACGCCTGCGCAGACCAACCGCATCCAGGAAGTGGTGCGCCAGAACGCGCAGGCGACTAACCCTGCCCTCAGGAATTGGCGGGATTTTGCATCACTTTTTGTGTCCACCGACGATGGCGGCGATCTGCACCAGCGTCTTCTCGAATGGACCGAAGAGGGTCGCTACGGCTGGATATTCGGCCAGACGTTGGAAGACACGTTCTCGCTCGAAGGCGATGTGGTCGGCTTCGATCTCACCGGTATTCTCGACAGCGAGGCCGAGAAGGAACGGATGGCCGTCCTTTCCTATCTCTTCCGCCGGGTGGAGCGCGAGATCGAGGACCGCCGCCCCACGATCATAATCATCGACGAGGCCTGGAAAGCCCTCGACAACGCGTATTTCGCCGAGCGGCTGTCGAACTGGCTGGTGACCGCGCGCAAGCAGAACACCGTCGCGGTGATGATGACGCAATACGCCAGCCAGCTCGAGCGCACCCGGACCGGCAAGACCATCGTTGAGGCGGTTCCCACGCAGATCCTGCTCCCGAACATCCGCGCCCATGCCGCCGATTACGCGATGCTGAATCTCTATGAGAAGGAACTCGACGTTCTTCTCAACACCGGCAGTGACAGCCGCCTTGCGCTGATCCGTGACGACCAGGGCTCGATCGTCGTCGATGCCGATCTGAGCGCCCTCGGACCCAATCTCACTATCCTCGGCGGCATGGAAAAAGGCGAGGCGCTTGTCGGCGCTGACTACCGCGAACGCCCTGACTTCTGGAGGATTTCATGACACGCATTTTGTTGCTTCTCGCCGCGCTCGGCGTTTTGGCCTCCTGCGCCCAGTACCAGGAACCGCAGGTCAATTGCTTCACCTTCCTCGCTTCGACAGCCCCCGTCGCGCCGGATTGCACTTTTACGCCCCTCGGCGCGCCGGAGGGCGACGTTGAGGTCTAAGCTGCCCCATATCCTTGCGCTTTGTTTGCTGCCCGGTCTCGCCCTGTCCCAAGGTGTGCCGACGAATGACAGCGGGCTGACCGCGCGCGATATCGTCGAGACCGGCGACCGCGAGGCCGACCTCGCCATTCAAGCCGACAAGCTTTCCGTGCGCGAGCTCATTGCCGAGATCGAACGGGAGCAACTCGAAACCTTGCAACGCATCCTCGATGCCCAGACAAGCTTTGGCGGCCAGGGTCTGCCGGCCATGGTCTCCGGGCTGGAAAGCGGCAGCGGCGATCCGGACCGCTCCGTTGAGGCGGTTTATGGCAATGCCGAAATCGATCCAAATCCTGGCGGCGCGCAGATGTTCGGCGATGCGGCGGAAAACATCGAGCAGCTCATCATCCGCGTGGCCCAGGAGACCAGCGGCTTTGCGGGCGTAGGCCGCGCCGGTCTCTCCCCGGTTCAATGGCGCGCCCTGCTGCAAGCGCTCATCTGGCAGGAAAGCCGCTTCACGATTGGCGCCCGCTCGCCGGTCGGCGCCTTTGGCCTCACCCAGATTATGCCCGGTACCGCCAGCGATCTCGGCATCAACCCGGAATACTATGACAGCCCCTATCTGCAGGTGCATGGCGGCGCGCGGTATCTTGCAACGCAACTCAATACCTTCGACGGCAATATCATCAATGCGCTCGCGGCCTATAACGCCGGACCCGGTCGCGTCTTCGAATATGGTGGCGTGCCGCCCTTCCGCGAGACGCAGCACTACGTCCAGGTCATCCCCGAACGCTACAATCTCTACCTGAGCCGCATCGGCGGGATCGAAGCGCTCGGCACGATCGATCCGGCGCTTCTCGCCAATGCGAACCTCTCGATCACCGGGCATGGCGCTGCTTTCTATGGCAATAACTCGCCCGCCGCGATCCGGCAGGCCGCCCTGCGTATTGCGGATATCGTCGAGCGGATCTCTGAAACCGAAGACGTGCAGGAAAGCATCGCGCTCAACACCTATGCCCGCGCCGAACTCGTGCGTCTCGTCGCGGCCCGCATCCGGCTACAGGCCGCGCGCACCCGCGTGCTTTCTGCCGAAGAGCTGGCGCAGGCCAGCGCCCGCTGGGCCGAGGGCGCGTTCATGGAATTCACGATCAGGGAGATAGACTGATGAGAGATCTACTCGTGAGGACGGCCTTGGCCACGACGCTTGGAATTGGCCTGCATCTCGGCACCCTGTCCCCTGTCATGGCGCAAGGCGTACCCGTGGTCGATACCCAGAACATCGCACAAAACATCCAGCAGCTCCGGCAGATGATCGAAGACGAGATCCTGCAAAACGAGCAGCTGACGCAGCTCCGCGAACAGCTTGCGACACTCACGGAACAACTCGCGGAGCTGCAACGGACATATGAAGCGCTGACCCGTCTTGCCGAACTTCCAGAAATCATCCGCACCGAAATGGAGGATGAGCTGAACGGCCTGCTCGATCAGGAGTTCGGCGACATCCTCGCCACCATTGAAGCCATCAAGACCGGAGACTTCTCGGGCCTCTCCGGCTCCGGCGCGGGCGAGATCGAAACCCAGATGGACCGGGTGCTCGCTGATCTCGGATTTGACGACGATACGCTTTCGGAAATGGCCACCAGCGGCAATCCAGGCGCCAATCGCGTGGCGACACAGGCCACGACCGGCGCGCTCGTCTCGGCAGCGGCCCAGAACAGCTACGAGGACGCGGGTCAATCGCTGGAACGGGTCGATCGACTGGTCGGGCTGATCGACGACATGGACGAACTCAAGGAAAGCGTGGATCTCAACACGCGCGTGACGGCGGAACTGGCAATCGCGCTCGTGGCCATGTGGCAGCTCGAAGCCGTGCAGACCGTGGGCGACGGGACCGGCGGCGTGATCGATGCCGCCACCATCGCAGAGGAGCAGCGCTTCATGGACTTTACGCTGCCGGACCTGCGCGCAGACTGATTCAGGGGTGTGACGCGTGGCGAGTGAACAGGAAATCATCGAAGAAGAGCTGGTCTACGGCGCGCTTCGCAGGGAACGGCTCTGGCAGCGCCTTGGGCTCATCGGCCTCATCTTCGGCGGCCTCGGTTGCCTGAGCGCGGCGGCCGTCGTGATCCTCGATGTCGATCCACCCCCCGTGGTCGTGCCCTATGATCCCGCCTCCGGCTTTGCCCTGCCCGAGGCATCGGTGGGCGCGACTTCGGTAACTGCCAACCAGGCCATTATTGAGGCCGAAGTCTTCCGTTACGTGACCGACCGCGAGGTCTACAACCAGCTCGACAATGATCTGCGCATCCGAAGCGTTTTGCGCCGGTCTGATGGGGCCGCCGAGAGCGGGCTGCGCCAGATCTGGAACAGCGCCAACGAGAACTACCCGCCGACGGTTTATGGCCCCAATGCGCGGCTCGACGTGGAAATCCTCAGCATCAATCGCATCGGCACCAACCGCGCCACGGTCCGCCTGCGCAAGCGCCTGACCTCGATCAATGGCATCCAGACCGGGCTTTTCACCGCCACGCTTCTCTTCGAGTTCCGTCCCGAGACCCGCCGCTCCATCGACGAGGTCTGGACGAACCCCTTCGGCTTCACGGTCCTCGAATATTCCATCCGCTCCGACAGATTGGAGAACTGACGTTGTTGTTTATGAGATCGCTTGTTTTTGTCATTGCCCTGTTGCCCGGCCTCGCCTTCGCCGAAGCCATTCCGCGCGGCGGCCCCAATGA
Organism: Tateyamaria rhodophyticola; assembly: GCF_047777875.1. Classification (GTDB taxonomy): domain Bacteria; phylum Pseudomonadota; class Alphaproteobacteria; order Rhodobacterales; family Rhodobacteraceae; genus Tateyamaria. Next base: position 53,816 of record NZ_CP180520.1, read on the forward strand.
CAACCGCGTGCGCTTGGCCACCTACCAGGAAGGTGAGGTCTATCGACTGAATGTCTCGCTGACCCATGTGACCACCATCGAGTTCGGCGAGGGCGAAAGCATCCGCTCGATCATTGCGGGCGACACGGAGGGCTTCGAGATCGACGGCGTTCCGGGCGGCCAGGCCTTCGCGATCAAGCCTGTCGCGCGCGGTGTCCATACCAATGTCACCGTCTATACCAACCGCCGCAGCTACTATTTCAACGTCCAGGAAACCCGCAGCCCGACCTTCTACGTGGTCCAGTTCCGCTATCCCGAAGACAATGTACGGCCCACGCGTGCCATCGCGGCCCAAGCGCCGAACTACAATTACGGTGCCAGCGCGCGCACCGAGTTCACCCCGACCCGCGTCTGGGATGACGGGACCTTCACATTTTTCGAATTCCCGCGGAACGCACCGGTGCCGGCGATCTTCCGTTACGCCAATGGCCGAGAACGGACGGTCAACACGCAGGCCACCGAGGATGGCGTAATCCGCGTCTCCGGGGTGAACATGCAATGGGTCCTGCGGATCGGTGACGAGGTGGTCTGTATCGAGGCCACACCGCCTGCGGGGGTGGGATCATGAGCGACACCGGAAACGCGGACCTCGAAAAACGACTCGCCGCCCTCGAGCAAGGCAAAGGCGCGAGCTCACCCCCTGCCGCACGGCGCTCGCCGCTGCTCGCACTGGTCGTCGTCCTCCTGATCGGTGCGGGTGGGGCATTGCTCTATCTCCTGTCCCAACCCGAGGAAGAGGAAGCCCTGCCCACGGCAACGCCGGACGTGTTCCAGAACGAAGGCGACGGGTTTGGCGCTATCGAAACCCTCCCCCCACCCGAGCCCGACGTCGTTCTGGTCGCACCAGACCCGGTGGAACCGAACGCCGAGCTTTTGGCACAACTCGCCGCCCTTCAGACCCAGATCGAGGAGTTGCGCAATGCGCCCGAACCCGTCGTGGAGGAAGACACAGCAGCCGCCGAAGCCATCGATGCGCTGACCGCCCAAATCGCGGCCTTGCAGGCCGCGTCGGAAGACGCGCAGCAGCAGTTCCGAGATGAGCTCACGGCGCGTGATCGCGAGTTGGAGCAGCTCCGCATGGACCTCGAACTTGCGCAGCTTGAGGCCAATCGGCCCCTTCCGGCACCCATCGGCCCCACAGAGGACGAGCTGCGCGCGCGGGAGGAAGAACGGCTGCGCCGCGAGGAGGAAGCAAGACGGCTCGCGGAACTCGAACGCCGCGCGGCCGAGGAACGTGCGTTTCAGGATCGCCGCATCACCTCGCCCACCATCGCCTTTGGTGGCACGTCCGGAGCGAACGAGGCCGCTTTGACGGAACGCACCTTCGGCGAGGTGACGGATTTTGTGCTGAACGGTGCGCTGCCCACTTCGGTGACGCAAGCCGAGGTCATTGCCAATCCGTCCAACACCATCATCCAGGGCACGATGATCCAAGCGGTCATGGAAACCGCCCTCGACAGTTCCCTGCCCGGCCAGACCCGTGCCATCGTCTCCGAAGATGTGTTCAGTTTCGATGGTTCCCGCCTCCTGATCCCACGCGGCTCCCGCCTCATCGGGCGCTACCGTTCCGGTGTCGATATCGCGCAGCGCCGGGTCACCATCGCCTGGGACCGGATCATCCTGCCCGACAACCAGACGATCCAGATCAGCTCTTTCGGGGGTGACGAATTGGGCCGCTCTGGCGTGACCGGTTTTGTCGACACGCGCTTCGCTGAACGTTTTGGCTCCGCAGCGTTGATTTCTCTGATTTCCGCTGCGCCAAGCGCCGCTGCTGCAAATGTGCAGGATGAGACCGCGTCCAACGTGCTGGAAGACATGGGCGATGATCTTGCCGATGCTACGGACAGCGTGATCGGCGATTACCTTTCGATCGGTCCGGTCATTTATGTCGACCCGGGCGCGCGCGTCACGGTGATGGTCGACCGCGATCTGGAAATATTCTGAGCCCATGTCGGTAAGCTATCTCGAAACCTCGCTTGATCGGATCGACGCCGCCGCCCGCGACGATGTCATCGAGATCTGCATCAACCCCGATGGCAGCTGCTGGGGAGAATTCCAGGGCGATCACTTCATGCGAAAGCTGGACCAGGCGTTGACCGCAACGGAAGTAAAAGACCTCGGCAACCAGATTGCCTCCTCCGCAAACACCACCATGAGCAAGGACCGCCCCATCGTCTCGGTCTCGATCACCTACAAGGGGCGGCCAATCCGGGCGCAGGTCATCACTCCGCCCGCCGTGCTCTCCGCCATGTCGATCAGCTTGCGGTTTTTCTCAAGCCTGCCACTTGATGGGATCGCGCTCGATTTCCTCTATGGCAAAGAACGCAAGCTTGAAGAACTCCGACTCGAGAAAACCCGGGAACTGCGAGAGGTGGTGGCCGCGGGCGTGATCGACGATGCCCTGGCCTTCTGCGTCGAGAACAAGCTCAACATGATCGTCTCGGGTGGTACCTCCACGGGCAAGACCGTCGCCGCACGGAAGATCCTCTCTCACGTGCGATCAGAAGAACGCATCGTCACCATCGAGGAAGCCGCGGAGCTTCTGCCGATGCAGCCAAATGCCGTGACCCTCATCGCCAATCGTGATGCGGAGTTCCAGACCGCCGATGTGCTTCTGACCGCGACACTGCGCATGCGCCCGGACCGGATTATCCTCGGCGAGGTGCGCGGCAAAGAGGCAATGACTTTCCTCGAAGCCATCAACACCGGCCATGGCGGCTCCATGACCACGCTGCACGCCGAAACTCCGCAACTTGCTGTGCAGAGGCTCGCTATCGCTGCGCTCAAGACCGAGATCCCAATGACCTATGCCGACATGATCCAGTACATCAAGAATTCCATCGACGTGATCATCCAGGCCGGTCGAAACGATGGCAAACGCGGCATCACAGAATTCTACCTCCCCGGCGCCAATGAGATCGGAGCTTCCCAATGAAGACCTTTGAATATGACATCCTTAATTTCCCCATGACCCGCAAAACCAGCCTTGCCGACATGCAAGCCAGCCTGAATTTGAAAGGCGCAGATGGCTGGGAGGTCGTGTCGATCAGCTCCTCGGAATTCGCGAATGCTGGGCACACGGTCTTCCTGAAGCGTGAAACTACATCCTTCGGAGCCACGAAATGAAGCCGGCACGGCAAGCCAGTGCATGGATCGCGCTGGCCCTGAGCCTTCTGACTGTCCCGGCCTTCGCTGAGCGCAATCTGGTGCCGACCCTCGATCGCAGCTTCAACGTCTGTCCGGGCCGGCCCGCCGAGCCCGTCTGGATGCAAGACATCCCCCTGCGCCAAGCCTATCAGCGCGTATTGGTCCAAGACATCTACCGCGCCCAAAACCTCGAACGCATCGTCGAGAGCGGCAACTGCGATTGCGAAACACGGTTCCCCCATTGGGGCGCAGCCGAGGAGGTGTTTCGTGAGCGCCACGCCAGTGACGAACGCTGGAAAATGTTGGAAGCATCCGAGGCATATAACCGGCGCGCCAACGACGTTCGCCTTGAGGCCGAAGCCATCTGCAAAGTCGCGGGCAATTGGTAAGGCAGCCCCGTTATGAGCGTCGTCACCTATTTCGTTGAAACCTCCCAGGGCTATCTCAACACCGCCGCCGAAACCCAGTTCGGGTCGGTCGCGGCAACGGTGGGCACGCTTCTCGTCCTGGTAACAACGCTCGTGGTGATCCTCGTCTTCCTGAACATGATCTACCAATACAAGGCGATGGACGGCCGCACGGCCTTTTGGCTCGCGGTCAAGATCGGGTTGATTGGAATATTCGCGACCAACTGGGTGCAGTTCAACGCCCTCTCCTCCGCCATCCTGGCCGGCATCGACAGCATTGCGGGGGCGCTCGTGGCTTCGGTCGGTGGTGGAACTCCCGGCCCTTCTGGTACCTTCGCGGAAGAATTCGACCGGCTGATCTCGGAACTTGGCGATTACCTGAACGCAGCCGGATCCGAGCTGAACTGGATGGCAGGGGCCATGCTCGACATTGTCGGGGTCCTCTTGCTCTCAATCCTCGGCGGGCTGGCCGCGTTCATCCTCGTGGCCTCGCGCCTGATGATCGCCCTTCTGATCGGGATTGCCCCGGTGATGATTTTCCTCACCCTCTTCGAAGTGACCAAAGATTATTTCGCGCGCTGGCTGTCGGCTTTGATTTCCTTCGCGCTCTACCCCATCGTCGTCGCAGGTGTATTCGCAACGATCACTGGCGTCTCATCCGCTCTGATCGGTGAGCTTGGCGACCCGGAAGGGGCCTCCAATATCGGCGCGCTGATCCCCTTCTTCATGATGGTCCTTATGGCCAAGGGCTTCATTATCGCCACGCCGTTTATCGTTCGCGCGATCTCCGGCAACATCATGATGCCCGCCCTCTCCGGCGGTCTCGGCGGCGGTTACAGCTTCGCCCGCGCCGCCATGGGCAGCCAGCAGGCATACAACCGCTACCTGATCGGTGGGGCAAGCGGCGCAGAATACGCAGCTCTCCGGGCCCGGCAATTCTTCGGTGTGCAGCAGATGCCTGTGCGGCAGGGGATGGGGCAGACGGGTCAGGCAAGCGGCACAGCGTCACCAGGGACCGGGTCCCAGATGCTGGCGCAACTGGCCCGACTGGGAAGGTTGGGGCGAAGACGATGAAGCTTTGTTTTGCAAGGCTACCGAGCCATGGATGAACGGTGGTCCCATAAACATTCACCAGTAGAAACGGTACCACTAGAGCGGGTTCAAGCAGTCCTGCGCTCAGCAATAAATGGAAGATCTGTCGGGCTTGAAGAGGCAATACGTGTTCTGGACTGCGATGCGCATCATGCCAACCGCGTCTTGCGCCAGATGGCTGAGGCTGGGTACTTGGAGCCTGCCGACATCCTAGACGGTTTGTTTTGTTGGCAGCTCACGCCGAATGGGACACGCCTCGCACTGGAACCCAAGCGAAAGCGTATCGGTCGCGATAAGGTCGAGACAATCATTTCTGAACTTCTCGCCCGGGCCAAGGTCATCAACGGCGACCCCGATCGCCTGCAGCGCATCACCTTGAAGCTATTTGGCAGTGCGCTCGAGGAGCGCGATGACTACGGGGACGTAGATGTTTCGATTGCGTATGCGCGGCGCCAGCTAGGCGATATCGAACGTGAGCGCATCGAAAATGCGCTGAAAGCCCGTCAAAGCAGGTCAGACCGCCAATCCTTTCAGGGGAGGCTCATGGGGGCGGAACGTCAGGATACGCGCGAGATCATGGCGTTCCTGAAAAAGGGTCTGCCACATCTTTCGCTCATGAACGACGATCCTATGGACCTTGGTGCACCCTACCGTTGGCTCGTCGACCACGACGGGAAAACGGACAGACCAGTTGACGTTTCTGACGATATCGTTCGACCCAATGGGCCTTCGATCCTCGACCAACACCCGAGGAAACCGCTACCGCCCATCACACTGCTTGAAACACGACACAGAGCCATTTCTGCGAATACCAAAGTTGCGATTGATGACATGCACATAGGTTTGGAAGACGCAGCCGCGCTTGAAGAACAAATGTGGTCTCCAAAGGTCACACGCAAAGGTGATTTCGTTGCTAACGACAGCAGAAGTGAGAAGCGGGTCAAATTCGCCGGGTTTCAGCACTTATGTCCTATCTGGAAGAAAGACCTAGGCGGCGTAGCGATGTTGAAGGAAGCCCTCGACTGGTGCGATGAGCATAAGGTTTGGGTCAGGGACCTATTTCCGAGAGTTTCAATCCAACGGTCCGACCGGACACATATCATACGCCTCGGGTGGGGCCATGATCTGATCTATTTCAATGTCGGCGGCAAATCGACAACTGGGAGCCTGCTGCCCAGAAATAGAACACGCGTTTCCAAAATTGACTTGGCCGGAGCCTATGCCGTCGGAAGGGCACTTTCGAAGATGTATGACGAAAGCAGGTCCGCGAAAATGCCATGGTTCAGCGTTGACATTTTGCTTCCGTTGCTCGAGTTAGACAGGCTTCCAGATTTCCCGCGGCTGCATAAAGCAGGCGCGTTCAGGAAAGGCGCGTTTCAAGGTCTGCGGGAGGTCACCTTCTTCTGAGCCGGGACCATACGCCCTACCCCGAACGAACTGGTTTCAGTAGAAGAGCACGTCTAATTGCCCTGCTCTACCTTGACGATCAACTGGCGTTGGCTGTCGTACCTGTACTCGTGCAACCTGCGTTCCTGAATGAGCTGAACGGCTTGGCTCACATGCTCAGGAAGCACGTAGAACCATTCTCGAGGATGGACCGCCTTGCCAAACCGGTCCGTGATCACAAGACTCTGCGGACGCGCTGCATCAAAAAAGCGATGCAAAAGGTCTTCGACCTTCATGCGCTCCAGATTGTGCAACTCGTAGGTGGCGACAATCTCTACAGGCGCGAGCAGGAATGTCGGGTCGTTCTTCGCATCAGCGATGCGCCTCCGGACATCCTGACTGGTCACACCGACTTTGTGCAGAATCCTTGATACTTCTGCGATTTCCGGGGCCGTCGACAGGCTTCGCGCCACATACACTGTGCCGGTGACCGCCATGCCATCCTGATCCCATTCCGGATCGAGCCGCCCAAACCCGGCCCTTTCGACAATCCGTGCGGTCTTATCTGCTGCGAGCGCTTTGCGAAATGACGACGACAGAGGATCGTTCTCCATTCCATTGGAGAATATGATCCTCAAACGGTGATCAGGCTTGCCGCTTCTTCGCGACAGTTCTGTTTTTTCGGCGACATAGACAAGGAGGCCGCGATGAATGAAGAAATCGCCTTCATAGACTGTGATCTCAACATTGTCCTGAACCGGGAGAACCTTTCGATCTCCGGACTCGAGCTTCGACTGCATCTCGGCAAAGCCGCATTCGAAGTGTTCGAAATCCGGGCACGGGAACATATCAGCCCGGTGGTCAGGCAACTGACGCTCTGAGGCTGGCGTCACGTTTCGGATGTTGAGAACTGCATCGTGCACGTCCAAGTCATCATCGCCGAAGATGTCGTCAAGGCTTGCCGGAACTTCCTCGTCGGCAACGTCTTCGCGCCAATCGGGCTCAGGCACAGCTGGATACTCCGTTTCGGCAATGGTTGCGGTCGGTGCCACTGGATGGCCATGCCCAAGCAGCCGATTCCGGTCTGCCTCCATCATCGCAGCCGATGGACTGGTCCGAATTGAACGCCAGATCGTCCCGAGTTTCATCTCCTCAAGGTCGAGGCTGTTGTCGTCCGGGATCCGGCCGTTCGACTCGTAGAAAGCATTCACCTGCGAGACGATCTCGGCGTTCCGAGCATCTGGCGTTGCCGCCGCGCCGCGGTTTGTTTCCTTAATGTCGAGTAGCCCGAATTCATCCGGCTCGTCGAAGATTTCATCGAGAGATCTGTAGCGCGGCATGTGGTTCAGGTTCCCGACTTAGCCGCTCGCTGGCGTTCGGCCTTTTTCGTCTTGATGTATGCATGAGCTTCCGCGAGGCGCTTCTCTAATGGATCGGCCGAATGCGGGTTGGGTTCGCGGCCTTCCTGCGCCCGAAACCGCTTTATGCGCGGCCACAGTGTCAGCGCTTCTTTTTCGCTCATCTGGATGCGCTGTGAAATCATCGCGTCTTGGATGGTCTTCAAGAGTGGGGTGTCAAAGGCACGCGAGGCTACGTCGAAGCCTTCCTTGAACGGGTTCACGCTGTCGATCAGGTCGATATCCAGTTCGCGCACGTTTACGAAACGCTTCACCATGTTCATCAGGGACAGGTTTTCCGACGGCTCAGCGTCGTACTCTTCGCCCTCTTCAGCAAACCCGCCTTCTTGCGATGCACGTTTCGCCATGCCGATTAGGTTCATCCGCGCTGCGAGGTCCTGACGCACAGATTCTGTTTCGTCATCGGACAGGTTTTCGTACGTCGTCTCGATGATATCCGTCAGCACCATCTGAGTGGCGACTTCCGGGGCGACATCATCCGCGACAACGCGTCGGTCCATAGCTTGGCAAGCCTTGGCCACGAGCTCGTTCATGTCGTTTTCGACAATCGCACGGGCGCGGGCCGTGGGCGGCTCCATCAAGCCCTTGATTCCGATATGTACGGTGCCGTCGTTCGTGGTCTCAACAGGCGCGCGGATATCCCCGTCTTCTCGGCGATAGAATTTGAAGTTGGGCGCCAGCACCTGTTCCATCAGCATCGCACCCGAAATTGCCTTGAGCATGTCGTTGACCGCGTCGGCGACGACTGTTGTTTCCACACCGGGCTCGGCGACAAGGTTGGTGAACTGGGCGTGGGGCTTGCCAGGTGCATCGCGGGTGGCCCGGCCGATGATCTGGACGATTTCCGTAAGCGAATTGCGATAGCCGATGGTCAGCGCATGTTCGCACCACGGCCAGTCAAACCCTTCTTTGGCCATGCCGAGGGCGATGATGATATCTACCTTGGCCCGATCCGCCGCGTCGTCCCGCTTGCCATCGGGGCCCTTCGCCTCTGCCTGCAACGCGGCCTTGATGCTGTCGCGCCCGTCGCCGTCATCCACGAGGTCGGCGATCTTCAGAACCTTGCCGTCCGAGGCGCGTTTCACCAGATCGAACCCGGATTCCGGATCGCGGCCGACGTGTTCACCAATCGCGCCCATGATTAGCCCGACCTCGTCGTGCTTTTCGCCGAACGCCTCAGCAGACCCGCGATGCGGGATGTGGATTATGGTTTTCCGGTCGGTGTCGAGGACATCAGGGATCGCCGAGATATATCGCCCCCGGTAGAACGAATAGGAAATCCCCAGCGACTTCAGGTGCTCGTATCCCTCAAGCTGCTCATAGTAGCTGTAGGTGATGGACTTGAACCGCGCCTCATCCTCAGGGCGCAGGACCGGCACGCTGTCGCCCCGGAAATAGGACCCGGTCATCGCCATCATGTGCGCTTTCTCGCGGGCCAGCAACTTGCGGAGGATCTCGCCCAGGCGGTTGTCATCCGCCGCTGCAACGTGATGGAACTCATCGACCGCGATCAGGAAATCGTCGAACGCCTCCACGCCGCGCGCCTTCTCGATCGCGTCGAAGGCAAAGCGGAACGTCGCATGGGTGCAGACGATCACACGGGCGTCGCTGTCCATGAAGGCTTCAAACGCCTTCACTTTCTGGGACTTCGCCATGCCATCTTCGCCAGACAAACAAAGGTTCCATTGCGGCTCCACGTCCCAATCGGCCCAGAAACCGTGCGAGGTCAGGTCGGTCGAGCGGAAGGAACTGCCGATAGAGGTTTCGGGCACCGCCACGACCACTTTCTTCATGCCCTGGTTTTCCAGCTTGTCGAGCGCCAGGAACATCAAGGCGCGGGACTTGCCCGCCGCCGGGGGAGCCTTCAACAGCAGGAACTGTGCGGCACGCGCCTCATAGACGCGGGCCTGCATCGGGCGCTGGCCGAGGCTGTTCGTCTTGGAGTCCGCGCCGGAATGGCCATAGGTCATACGCACAAGATCAACCATTACTCTTCACCATTCTTTTGGGGGCCTCATCCTTCTTCAGCTTTTCGATCCGGGCGGCGTAGAGCTTGAACAGCCGCTCAAGCCGCTCGGTATCGTTGCGAAACGGACGCCCGATATACATCGTCTCGAGCAATTCGTCATTCCGGCGGTGAACTTCGCGCAGGTCGTCCGGCATGTCGTCTGGGTCGTACAGCTGCGCGATAGTCTTGGGGTGGTGCATGTATCGGGTCTTGAGGATCGCGCGTGCGGACGTGTTCAGCGCTTCCAGCTGATCCTCGGTGAAACGCGGTATTGGGAAAACGTGCCAGCACAAAGTGCTACTGTAGCGGAAATCATTCTTCATACGCCCGCTGACGGTACTCACCCAACACCATTGAAGCTTAGATGCCAAGATCGCAAAACACCAATCAGGAGGGTCAAAGATGATCTGACAATCTGCCGAGGCAACAACATCACTGCCGACCAACTCAACTGGTAGATAAGGTCTGCGAGAAGAAGATGTTCGCGGCATTAATATCGCTGATTTCTTCGGCACGCCTTTGCCCGTTATTTGACCAAACCGATGGGGCACAGCGGCTGCGTCTCGAGTTACTTGTGCATCGCTTTCGGACCTAAACTTGGCTACCGCATCTAGTCGTTTCGCCAAGGGAGGAAAGCTTCGCACATCGTCCAGTTCATTGGTCTCCGCCCACAGGCAATAACGGACCAATCCTTGAGCTACTTCCCTGGCACCCATGTAACGGCGGATAAATGGCGCTGCTTCAGGATGCTCCGAAACAAGCTGGTTTCTTTCTGTTTCCGAGAAAATCAAATTACCTTCGTCACGCGCTATGCTGCCAACATCCATTTTAGGAAGCGGGAAAATTGGCCGACCTTTCTGTGCAACCGTTACGTCGGGTGCATCGAGAAGATAGCCATTGATGTTGTTGGCATCCTTCCGAAGTTCGCCATCAAAGATGACAGACTGTCCGGTTCTTGATGATGAGATGCCGACTACCACGCATGAAACCGCCGCATTCTTTGCAGCATTGTTGGCCCACATGAAAGGTCGATGGGCGAAATGAATTCTGATCCCCTCACGCAAGACCTCGGGCCATAGAATATTGACCGTCACTCCTTGAGCAATCGAATTGGTCGAAACCAATGCGCCCGCTCCAGCGCGGCCGCGAATATAGTCAGCGGCCTTGATGAACCAACAGATCACCAAATCGAGGCGTTCAAAACTCTTCAGCCGGTCAGCCAACAGGAAGCGCATGTCTTCTGATTGCGCTGGCGTCCTCGAGTTGAAACCGACAAACGGCGGATTCCCCGCAATAAAGACCTCTTCATCCTCTCTCGGTGGCGGACAAACCGCCTCCCAATCCAATCGCAGTGCATTGTCGCAAACAATGTTCCCGCCATCTCGCAGGGGCAGTGCCGGCGCTGTATTCCCGAACATCTCACCGAACCGCGCATTGGCCTGATACTCGGCAATGAAAAGCGCCAGCTTGGCCGTCTCCGCCGCAAAATCCGTGATCTCGATGCCGTAGAAATTCGCCAGCCGCACGCCAGAGAACATCTGCGCCGACCCCCCGCCATCCAGCCGCGCCAGACGCTCCAGCACGCGCATCTCGCGCGCTCGAAGCTCCCGATAGGCGACGACAAGGAAGTTGCCCGATCCGCAGGCCGGGTCGAACACCCGGATCCCCTCGATCCGTTTGAGAACGCGCGCCAGCCCCTTGCGGCTATCGCCGGCTTTTTCGATCTGCTCATCCAGATCATCAAGGAACAGTGGTCCCAGCACCTTCAGGATGTTCGGCACGGAGGTGTAGTGCATCCCCAGTTCGGACCGTTTGTCCGGATCGGCGACCGACTGGATCATGGATCCGAAGATGTCCGGGTTGATCTCTTGCCAATCGAGCTGGCAGGCATCCTGAAGGTAGCGATAGGCGCCGCGGTCGAATTTGGGCACATCCAGAGCATCGGCGAAAAGCCCGCCGTTCACGTAGGGAAAGGCGTCGGCCCATGCCGGCAGGTCCTGACGCTGGCCCTTGGGGAGGTTCATCGCGGCGAAGGCCGACGCGATGCAGGACTGCGCCTCTTCCCCTTTGTCGCCCGCATGGGTGAAGATCAGGCGCGAGAACAGGTTGTTTTCGAAGATGCCCACGTCTTCCGCGAACATGCAGAAGATCAGCCGAGTCATCAGTTGGTTCAGGTCATGCCGCCGTTCCTGTGTCTTCCAGTCCGGGTTCTTCTTGAGAAGCGCATCATAGAGCTTGGCCAGTCGCCCGGCCGCTTTGACGTCGACCTCGTTCTCCTCCGCTGCCTTGTAGCGCGACATGCCAGCAGCTGGCAGGAAGAACCCGAAGTGGTGATGCAGGTCGGCGAACTTGATGTGCAAGCTGTCGCCCGAAGCGACATGTTCGGCGGACAGGTCCGCGCCGTCGGTTGCCAGAAGGATCGCCGGTTTGTGGGTGGTGGTCTTCTTGTCCGACCGGATCATCGACAGGCCCTGGTCCACCGCGCCCGGGTCGGTCACCATGGCATAGAACTTGCGGTTCATCAGGACCGCGCCGGACACCTTCGACTTGTTGATTGTCCCACTGCGGAGCTTTGAAACCGTGGCTTGCGGACTGCCCATGGCGGCGGCGAACGCAAACGCGAACTCGCTGCCGTCAAACGGGCGAGTGGCGATTTCTTCCAAGGCGTCTGCGATTTCTGTCGGGTTCATTTAGGGTCCGTCGGTAAACTCATACGAATGCTATAGAAATTTTGGGGCGATGACGATAGCGACCGACGCCTTTGACAGCCCAATTCGGCTATCGCCAATGAAAAAACGTGCGTTGATAATACGCAGCCATTTGAGCCAATCGGAAATCACTGGCGATTTTGGTCCAGTGCAGCATTGTGCGGCAACCATCGACAATGTCGCAAATGAATGATCGGCACCCCGGCCCTGAGGCTAAGCTGAAGAAAGTGACATCTTTAATCGGCCGGACATGACATCAATCACCACAGCCCCTTCAACTGCCGATGCCCACAAGAACGGTGTGCTCTTCGTATTTGCGGCGGGTGTGCTGTGGTCGACGGTCGGCCTCGGTATTCGCCTGATCGAAGACGCCGTCGTGTGGCAGATACTGCTCTATCGGTCGATCAGCCTGTCGCTGTTTCTCTACGTGCTTATCCGCGTGCGGTCTGGCGAAAGCCCCTTTGCGCAGATCCGCCGCACAGGCTTTCCGGCTGTTGTCGCAGGGCTGTCGCTCGTCGCGGCCTATTCGGGCGGGGTCTATGCGATCCAGAACACTTCGGTCGCAAATGCCATGCTTCTGTTTGCAACCGCACCATTTATGGCAGCAGTGCTTGGATGGATCGTGTTGCGGGAGCCCGTCCGCGCGGCAACCTGGATAGCGATCGCCGTCGCTATCGGCGGGATCGGGATCATGGTCGCGGACAAGTCCGGAGGCGTCGCCCTAAAGGGCAGCCTCGCCGCGCTTGGATCAGCCTTCGGTTTTGCTGTCTTCACCGTGGCGCTGCGATGGGGGCGCACAGGAGAAATGCTGCCAGCGGTGTTCCTGTCTGGCCTCTTCGCGATCGTCATTACTTCGGCCATATGCTTGGGCCTCGGGCTCTCCTTCGTGCTGAGCCCCAGTGATGGCGGCATTGCAATGGGCATGGGGATATTCCAGGTCGGCGCAGGGCTGATCCTCTACACACTGGGCTCGCGCAGCCTCCCCGCGGCAGAACTCGCCCTGTTGTCCTTAGCCGAAGTGCTACTCGGACCACTCTGGGTCTGGCTGTTTCTGGGGGAAACCGCGACTGCGAACACTCTGATCGGAGGTGCTGTTCTGCTCGCGGCCATTGTGGGCAATGCGCTTTCGGGCAAGCGAAGGAAACCACCGCCAATCACGGCTCCTTAGAACCGCAACCGGCCCATACCGGGCCTTCGGTTTTGCCATAGATTTCGCACATGCAGCGAACCATAGCGGATGGGGTGGATGGCTCCTGCACCCCCGGCGTCGCAATGCGCCATAGTGCAGTTGTTATCGACTGCTATGAAAGGAGCCACCCAATGCAGGTTACAACAGTCGGCCTAGATCTGGCCAAGAACATTTTTCAGGTGCACGGGATTACAGCGCACGGAACCGTTGTGTTCAACAAGTCGCTCAGGCGGGCACAGCTGTTGGACTTCTTCAAGAACCTTGAGCCGTGCCTTATTGGTATGGAAGCCTGTGGATCGAGCCACCACTGGGCGCGGCAGTTCCAGAAGCTTGGCCATGAAGTCCGTCTGATGCCAGCAATGTACGTGAAGGCCTATGTCAAACGCGGCAAGTCCGACGCAATTGATGCAGAGGCGATCTGTGAAGCGGTCACGCGCCCTACGATGCGTTTCGTGGCGGTCAAAACTGAGGAGCAGCAAGGCGTTTTGTTCCTTCACCGTGCCCGTGACATGGTTGTGCGGCAACGAACCCAGCTCAGCAACATGCTGCGTGGCCTGCTTGGTGAGTTCGGCATCGTGATTGCTCAAGGTATCGGCAGGGCCGTGAAGTTTGCAATGGCGGTACTGGACGGAGATCGTCCGAGCATTCCTGAAGTCGCCATTGAGGTCCTGACAAACCTATGCAACCAGATGGTCGCTCTGCATTTGCGTATCCTTTGGTACGATAAACGCATCCTGCTTGAGGGGCGGCGAGACCCCAAGGTTATGCTGCTGAGAACCATTCCCGGTGTAGGCCCGGTCACTGCCTCGGCGATCGTTGCGACCGCTGGTGACGGGCACCAGTTCCGCAATGGACGAGAGTTCGCTGCCTGGCTAGGGCTGACGCCCATCAACCGATCCAGCGGCGGCAAAGAACGCCTCGGGCGCATCTCCAAGATGGGAGATCGATACCTCAGGCGACTTCTGGTCACTGGCATGACCGCTCGACTGAACCAGATGAAGGTCAATCCTGACCGCGTCGACCCGTAGACGATGTCGTTGCGAGAACGAAAATCTCCGCGCGTTGCCACCGTCGCCATGGCCAACAAAACGGCCCGCATCATCTGGGCGGTCTTGACCCGCAACGAAAGGTATCAGCCTCACACAGCATAAACGCCAACCAAAGAACACCAGAGACGCAAGACCATTGAGATGATGGAGCAATGTCAGCCCGCCAACCAAGACACCCCGTCGAATGTCAGGGACACATCGTTGTCCGCGAAGCGGTTTGGGACTCGGTCAGCGGAAACCATCAGGGCCAGCAGCCGTGTGCGCTGCGAAAACAGGCCGGACACACGACAGCATCTGACAGACGCTCATATCAGCTCAAAAAATGTCTTGCTATGCAGGAGCCATCCACACAGGTCATTGAAAAGCTTTGCGGAGCATTTCGGCATCATCTAATCAATTGCGATCTGTCGAAGACCTTGCCAGTTTAGTTTCAAAGCAAATAGAGACAGGTGATTGATGCGCATGCACGTCGAGTATCGTTTTCACCCAGTAGGCCAGGGACTATTCTCCGCAGGGCGACTTACCCTTGGCTCGCCCTTCCGACACTCTTCTAAGCCAGATTTTCAATGGGTCTATGATTGCGGCACATCCTCGTCGCAGCGGCTCGTAAGGAACGCTCTTCGTAGGTTCCAGAGGCGTGCAAATGGACGCCGGCTAGATCTTGTTGTGATTTCTCATTTTGATGCAGACCACATCAGTGGAATGGTGCAGCTGCTCAATGATGTTGGCACGCACACCCTTATGCTGCCTTGGGCACCGCTTTGGCATCGGCTTGTCATCGGATACGCACAGGGGCTCGATCCCAGCGATCCTGAATTTGCGTTCTATACAGACCCGGCTCAGTACTTAGTCGATCAAGCCGGTGATGGGTTCCAGCAAATAGTCTTTGTGCCGTTTTCGGATGGTGACGGACCAGCTGATCCTGACGGAGACGGTGAGCCTGACTTCGACCCTGATGGCGATCTGCCGTTGAAGATCGAAGCCGAAGCAGAGGTCCGCCTGGAGATAGACGACCAAGATGGGATGGCCGAATGGATGTTATATCTTTCCGGCGCACGGCATCGTTGCCAGATGCTGATGATGTATCCGGGTAGCACGGCGTTCATCCCAAGAATTTGGGAATTCGTGCCCTACAATGACCCAACGAGCAGGCCAAAGAACGAGGCAAGGTTTGTCGAGCGTGTGAATGATTTGCGCGATGCCCTTCTAAACAGCTCCGATCATGATCGTGAGGACGCGCTGCGCGATCTGAAGAAACATTATGTGCGGATATTCCCGAAGTCTCAGCTCAACGATCTTAGCCTATTCCTATATGGAGGTCCCATCGGCCATTGGCGAGCCGACTGGCCGTGGTACGAGGAGCAATTTGACGGCTCTGCTATTTATACAGGTGATGGCAATCTAAGTACGGACCGTCAATGGCAATCGTTGGCCGAATATTTCGGGCAGAAAAGGTCTTTCCAGCCGACAGTGTTTCAAGTGCCCCACCACGGCTCCAAGAACAATTGGTTCACCGGTCTTGCATCCATGATCGAACCTCGGCTGAGTATCTTTAGCTCAGATCCCGGGCATCGCGGTTTCGGACATCCGCATGCAGATGTCTTGCGTGATCTCTGGCCATTTCGACCTGTGCAAGTCGATAAAGTGCAGAGGTTTTGGGCCCATTTTGAACTCCAGCGAAAATAAGACTATGCAAACTATGCGCCAATCGATCTTTTAGAGTTCAGGATGGTAAGTCTCGATCAGATTTCTAGTGAGCTGTTCACCGCGCTTTGAGATCAGTTCCAAATCTTCCTGCGTCATCGGATCGAAATCGGTTGGATAATCAAAAGTCTTGTCGCGCGCCACTAGATCAGGGGGCGGACATGGCAGTGCGGCATCGTTCTGCCCAAGGTACGGTAAGAGAAAGCCCTTGATCTCACCGCTTGCCTTAAGACGGTGTAGAAGATCGAACGTCATTGAATGAGTTCGACGATGAATTGTGTTGACCGTATCAATCATTCGAGAAGGCCAGAAATATGGTAGAGAGGAACCATCGGGAATGCCCTGACCTGCAACGCACGCAATAATGAAGTCAGTCTCGGTCACATTTGTACTAAAACTGCTATCGCGCTTGGGGATAAGGCAACTCGTCCCGAGGTTATCATAGACACCGCCATCACTGACGATTGTTCGATGCGTGGCAGTCTCACCGCGCTTTATGTAACGCTGCTGTTCGTCCAAAGCGGGAAGGATGGCTGGAAACGATGCGCTGGCGGCAACAGCTTTTGCGACTAACGTGTCTTCGGCAAGCGTTCCAAATCTCCAGCATCCAGATTCCATCGAGCCATAGCGAAATGCCGATTGGGTTCGGAGCTCTGACGCGTTGATAATGATTTGAAGTTTCTTGCGTTTGATCCCCTTGAGGAGGGTTCCTTTGAAATACTCATCATCGAGAAATCGTGCAAAGGCTGTCGTTCTGCTCGCAAATCTGGGAAGCGGTGCTAGAAGACGTAGCTTCAACGAAGCTAGGCTCGGATGCTTGATACCGACAAGCCCAAGTGCAGAAATTAGCAGCCTTGCTGATGAGCATAGCGCTGCCAGAACTCCTGATGTGAAGATCGTTCCAACGATCTTCGGCGCTTCACCTGAAAAGATGGTGTATCGGATGATCCCCTTTTTCAGTCCTTTGCGCAGAAGCTTTTGCATGCGTTGATCAAACTCTTCGAAACTATCGTCCGAGTATGCCCAAAGCGCGCCGATCACACTTCCGCCCGATACAGTGGAAAGCGTTCGGACCTGATCGAGAATGCCGCGATCATTCAAGGCCCTCATACATCCAAGATGAAATGCTGCCGCTCGCGAGCCACCGCCTGATAGCGCAAGTCCGAATTTGAAAGACTTGCTACTCATCGACACTCTCCCTAGCGGCAAGGGTAACAACTTGAAATTCATTGCGCCTGAACAGATGAAAGCGCCAGGTCGGGCGCGTGGCTGCATGACCAACAATAAGCATCACAACGTGGCGCGGCGTCTTTTCCTGCAGATGGAGTATCTGCGCCATGGCGCGAAGATCGACCATGCTTGGCCTTGGCATGGAAACAGGATGGGTATGCCAGACACCAACGAACTTCGTTGAGTTGCCGCTTTCTTTTGCGTGGAACGCGCAGAGCGCGTGCGTGCCTTCGATGCCGCATTCAAACAGCTCGGGAGACTTCTTGCTGTCTGGCGGCGGTCCTGTCGCCACATCAATCGAGATTATTCCGAGTGCATCATCAATTTCGCCAAGGAGGATACCCCCAGTTTCATCCTTAGCGCTGCCCGTGCGGGCATTCGACTTGATCTCACTGTCTATTGCTGATTGCGCGCGATGAGAGAGATGGACGCGGTATCCATGATGGGCCTCGACGTGGATACTGGGCTGACAAAGCGAGACAACATGCGAGGACCTTGAGCCGTCATCATGTGAGGCGCTGACAAAAAAAGCCGTAGCCTGTGAGTCACCACCCTTCCTCAAGGCCGATGCTGCAAAGT
This sequence comes from Tateyamaria rhodophyticola, assembly GCF_047777875.1. Lineage (GTDB taxonomy): Bacteria > Pseudomonadota > Alphaproteobacteria > Rhodobacterales > Rhodobacteraceae > Tateyamaria. The sequence continues at coordinate 71,772 of NZ_CP180520.1, forward strand.
TGAAGAAGGAGGATGCGAAAAAGGCGATATCCGCAGCTGATCCCACGAAGGTAGGCTCGGAGCAACCTGGTTCGGGCTGGAACCCGCGCTCGTGCTGATCGGCCGGCCAAAACGCTTCGGCGAAATCTGCCAAAGCGGTATCAGACATTGCGGCGACTTTGGTGCGGCGCAATAAGTCGGCAGGGCCACAGGCCGAACCCGGCATGTTCAAGGTGGCAATACCTTTTGATGCGTTTGCGCTGATGGCGCATCGTAGCATCGGCGGCACATCATTGTGCTTTGTCAGATCAAGCTGCAAGGCGGTGGCAACCCGTCTTGACGCCGTCGCATCAATGACAAGATCGAAGTCTTTTATATCGAGTGCCTCTGGCCAACCTTTTGTGAGATCAGCCTTGAGAAAATCGAAATCAGCCTTTGGATTAACTCTTTCTAACTCTCTAGTGAGAGCACTCTCCTTGGTGTAGCCAACCTGATAGTGCTTGAATTGCTGGCGAACTAGGATGCCAGCATTGACGGCTGAATAATCAACCAGGCGAATTTTTTCGGCTCCAGCGCGCGCCAGGTATTCACCGATATGAGAGCCGAGCGCGCCACAACCCAGCAGCGCAATCTTCTTGCCAAGAAACCAGCTGGCGTTGGTGCCCTGGTCACGACGATAGGTAACCTCGGGACGGTTATCGTAGACGCGGCACCATTCGGTCTTGGCCTCGGTTGCCCACTCAAGAACGACCTTCCAGGCTTCCAGCGTTGCCTCGGTATTCTCTTCCAGAATTATGTCCTGGAGAGCTTTGACATGCTCCGCATCCATCTTCCAGGCGCTGAGGTGCTGTCGTAAGGGCTCATCCGCCGCTCTTCGCCTCATGGGCGCCCCAAGAATAAAGTAGAGCGGTTCTTTATCAGGTTGGCACAGGGCAAATATTTTCAGGATTGAGAACAGCAAGTCGAAGGGAACGCCACGTTCTTCCAACGTCGTGATAAGTTTGCTGATTGTGTCAGGGTACTCCATCGGCATAGCCTGATTGAGCAGCACGACTGCGGCAAATTTTTCATCCTTCGGCAGCGAACTCGGCGTCTCGGACCATTCTGAAACATCAAAGCAATGGTCATTCCGTCTGGTAAGTTTTCCTGTCCCAAGCCAAAAGGATTTTCCATCTTCAATCTCTGGGGCATCGATCTCGACCGCGAGTTTGATGTCAGAGGAAGCGTATTCAACTGGCGGGTGAAGAGGGGCATCCTCCGGGTCAAGCTGATTGCGCGCCGCATCACGCAGCCAATCGTCCAGACGTTTGATCAGGCCAAACATTCCATCCTGCGATACCCATTCGACATCGGTTGCCTGGTACAAACAGAGGTAGTCCCCCCACTGCACATGGGCGCGCCCCAAAAAGCGCTTATGCGCGAAGTAGACCCGAGGCGGTTCCACTGGAAAATGCGGCGACACGTGAATGTTCAGCGGCTCGCGCCTTCTATAGTCAAAGCCGCCATCTTCATAAGTGTATCCGCGCGTATCGATGGACACGCGAATAACAAGAGAAAGGCCTTCGCTGGCAGGTGGTTTTACGTCAACGATTTCAATCGTATCATCGCTAGCTGCTGCGATGTCTTGGAGCTGGTCGAGTGCAAGTTGTTGCCCCCTCGTCGTGAAATCAGCCATACCCGACCTGTTCCGAGGGCGGGCTGTCTGATCCGCGCGCATCATCAACCGCGTCGGCAAGTTTACTTGCAGCGGCCGCTTGAGCAACTTCTGGAGCGTCTAGCGCGCCGTCGGAAACATCAAAGACAAGAGGCTCTCCGTCTTCTCCATCCTCGTGGGTGCAGAGGAAGCCTCCATCAGCGACTTCTTCGTAGCGTTTCTTCGCTTTTGCGTGCGGTGGATTATCGCCAGATGCATTCTGTGAGGGAACTTTTTCGCTGCTGGCGATGATCACGCCGCCATCAACCTGATACTCGGCCAGATCATCAAGAATATCCTGCTTGAGAACTTCTTTGTCGCCTTCTTTCTGGTACATGGCCGACTTGCTGCAGTGATGCGGTGCAAGGAACACTTTCCAGGCCAGGTATTCCTCGTTGCCTGCCTTCTTCGTCGTGTCGATGATCTTGCGCAGACGCGGATAGGCAATATCGCCAAACAGGAGAACGCCCCCTTTGGAAGGGTCATCACCCAGTACAACCTGCATGCAAAGGCTTGTGTTGTTGCGGTCACCATCAGTTTCTTCCGCGAACGGTGCATGGATGAACGCGTTGAAGTCTCCCTCGTAATCGACGCCGTCAATTTCCGTTATCGAGTTGCCAGGAACAGTCAGTCGATCTTCGGGGAAGCCGACGAAGTCATCTTCTTTGAGAAGGGCATCGTATCCGATGAGCCTGACGCGATCACCTGCGCCAACGTCGCCGCCCGAGTTGATCGTTTCCTGAACGCGGCGCTCGGCTTCTTCTTTGAAGGCTACGGCATCATCGCACAAATCCTGATCGTTCTCGATAAAGACGCGTGGTGTAAACCAGATCTCGCCAATCGTGACGCGATCAAGCAAATCTTCAAAGCCCTGAATGTGATCTTTGTCAGGGTGTGTCAGTGCAAACGTCGAAAGGTATGGTTTTCCGTTCACTTTAGGAAGGTACTCAACGAGCTCGTCAACCAGGGCAGCGTGATCATCGTCTGCCTCGTCACCGCTATGAAGGTCTCGCAGGTCAACCTGCAGAACGATGCCATCCTGCACGACGATGGTTGTGCTGTCTCCCGTGCCGACGGGCCAGAACATGACTTGGGGTTTATCAAACACTGTATACCTCGTGATTGTCCATGAGCACGACCATTGGCCGATGCCACGGCTGATCTAAGTTTACCACCCATATTGGAATTGGGGCAACGCCGTACAAGATATGGTATCGAGATAAGAGTGGTTTTCTTGGCTATTTTCTCGGGCAATCGAAAAGTCTCAGGGTTGGTCGAGCTGAACGTCCAGGCTGAGTGCGGTTGATTTCGACATTCAAACAAACGGCTGCTTTCACGAGGACAGGAGGCTTTCGACTGGGGCGCAGCGAACTTCCGCTTCCCGCCCTCTATGGCCGTCAGACCATGCCCACCGCCCTACCGATGAATTGGCTTTTTGCCACCCTCCTCTTGCAGCATCACTTCCATGTCGCTCAAGCCATCGACTGCAGAGCGCATCTGCGCCTCATCATCCACCCCCACTGTCTCGGCATCCGCAGGCTGTCCCCCAAAATCCATCTCCATCTGGCGTTGTTCCTCGGCGATAACGGCTTGAACGACAGGCGCGGTCTTTTTTGGGGTGAAGTCGGTTTGCCCTGACGTTTGACTACCAGCAGCCTGGCGTGCGACCTCTACAATGGCCTCATGTCCACCTGACCCATTCGAAGGCGGTGTCATTGGCATGGCGCGCATGCTCAGCGGCAGCGTGCCTTGCGGTCCCCCTCCCCCCGGCTCCGGAAACGGCAACTCCCCCGTCTGCGCCGCGTGGATCGCTTTGAACAGCCGGTCGTCAAAATACTGGATCCGCTTTGCCCGGACCGGCATTTGCGCGTCGATGACCATGACGATTTCGTCGAGCGGCAGGCGGCGCGCCTCGTCTTCGGGGAGCAGAGAGCTCTCTTCGGTCCGTGTGGATTGGCTTCGGCCCTCGAAGGGGTTTTTGCCGATGGATTGCGACCGCGTGACCACGGTTTTGGTGGTCTTCCCGACCGCCTTGCTCAGCTCCTCGACGGTCTTCTCATCCGAGGGCGTCAGGTAGAGCTTCACGCCGGCGTTGCCCTGCAGGGCGCGGCGTGTGTTCTCGCCATAGATTTCATCGAGGGCGGGGATGGTTTGGGTGACCACGGCCAGGTGGCCACGATAGGTGCGTAAGGTCTCGATGCTTTCGACCACGATGGGCATTTTGCCCAAGCGATTGAACTCGTCGAGCATGATCATCACGGGCCACGGCTCGTCTGGCCCGGGGTCCTTTTCTTGCATGGCGGAGAGGAGATCAGAAAAGAAGAGCCGGATCAGCGGCGCGAGGGGTTTCACCATTAGCGGCTGGACCACGAGATAAACCGAAAACGGCTTCTTGCGGATCGTGCGGAAATCAAAGTCCGAGACCGCTGTCGCCTCATCGATCGCCGGGTTCTGCCATTGATCCAGTCCCGAGGTCATCAGAAGCGAGACGTAAGAGGTCAGCGTGTCGTTGTTGGTCGACGCGAGCCGCGTGAAGATCAGCTTGGCCGCCCGGTTGTCGACCTCGTGGCCGCGCGCAAAATACTCCTTCTGCTTGTTCCCGCCCGAGGCGGCGATGCGGTAAATCTCGCCCAGGGTGGGACGCTTGCGCTGGAAGGCCAACAGGCCTGCCGCCACGAAGAGATCGATCCCGCCTTTGAGGAGGCCCTGCACCCGGTCATTGTCGCTTTGCAGGAAGAGCGTCGCCAGAAGCTGCAATTCCATCTGCTGGCGCGCAGGATCTTTCAGCTCGAAGATACGCAGAAGCGGGTTGTAGCGATGCGTGCGCTTGCCCTCCCAATCGGTGGGGGCAAAGCGATAGACCTTGTCGCCTTGGGCTGCTCGGTGCCGGGCCGTGGCCTCGAAGCATTCGCCCTTTACATCGAGCGTCACGGCGGAGCCTTGCCAGGTCAGCAGGTTCGGAATGACAAAGCCCGTGGTCTTGCCGCGACCCGTGGGGGCCACGATCAGCGCATGTGGGAAGACTTTCGAGCAGATGTATTTTGCGCGGGATTTTGGAGTACCGAGCTTGCCGAGAACGAACCCGGTCCCGGGTGCGCCGAAAAACCCGTTGGCCTTCATCTCGCGCGCAGTCTGCCAATGGGTCTGGCCAAAGCGTGTGAGCGCGGATCCCGACAGGGCGAGGCTCAGCATCATACCGGCGGCGGCGAAGCTGCCGATGATCAGGTGGATGAGCTGGGCATCTTCGGGGCGGCGATCGAGGATCGCCAGATAGTTCTGCGCGATATAAGCAAAGTCGATCTCGGCCCCGAAGCCCAGATCCTGGTAGGTCAGCACCGCCGAGGCGATGGTATAGCCCATGGCGGCGGTCACCAGCGTCACGAGAAGCACACCGGTGGCGATCCGCGCTTTTCCCATGGCGGCGCTCAATGGACCTGACCCCGCTCGGTCTCGCCATCCACGTCTGTCGCGCGGTGCCGTTCGTATTCGGTGTCGGCGAGTTCATCGACCACCTGGCGCAAGGCCTCCGTATTGGCCGTCGCGGCATCGGATTGCAGGTAGACCTTGGCGACATAAAGCCGGTCGAGGCGGTCCTCGAGAACCTTGTCCAGCGCATCGGCATCGCCGGATGTGAGCCGCTCAAGTTGGCGGTCATCCAGCACCCGCGCGATCTCCTCGCGGAATGCCTCACGATCGGCTTCCGCCTCAAAGGGCGTGGACAACTCCCCCGCCCGCTCGTGGTCCAGGACGCGCGCAATCTCGTCTGCAAGGCGGTCGGATCGGTCAAACTGCGGTGCAGTTTCATCCCCTGTCGCGAGGGTCTCCTCGCGCGTGCCAACCCCAATCCCATCGCGCAACTCGGTTTCGCGGCGGACCTGGTTGATGGCCTCCGTGTCGCGGATCTCGGCGACGGCCGCGTAGGTCGCGCCAAGCCCGCGGGCGAGGTGCGACGGCATGTCCGGATATCGCCTGCGCAAGTCATCCGCGACAGCATCTGCAACAGGCGTGCGGACATCGCGTGCCTCCATGATCCGGTCGACCTCGCGGATAATCTCGCTGGCGCGGGCCACATCGGTGATGGTCTCCCGGTAGGGCTCGGACCGGTCGATCACATCGTCCGGACGGGCGAGCAGGTCTGGATGTGCCTCGAGATACGCGCGCTGCTCCTCCTCGATCCGGCGCTCCGCCCGCGCGACAACCTCCCAGTCCCGGTCCTCGATCTGCCGCGCTGTCAGGCCCTCCGCGCGCATTTCCAGACTGATTGTCCCTTCCATCGCCCGGACCGCGTCCCGGTGATAATGGAACCGCTCGCTGACCGGTTCGGCTTCGACGACGCCATCCCGGCGCAGCACGTTTTCCCGTTCCAGAAGCGTGCCGAGTTCGACATGTACGTCATTCAGGATGTCACGCGCCTGTTCCAGATCGGCGCGGCGTTCGAGATTCAGACCGCGCGTCTCGGCCACCTTGGAGAGATCATCGGCGATCCATTGATGCTCGAGAGCCGCATTCGAGGCCCCGGTCTCGATCCGGGCCACCACTTCCGATGTGCTGATCCCGGTTCCGCGCAGGGCGGTGTCTATGCGCGACCGCAAGTCCGTCTCGGCCAGACGGTCCAGCTGACTGGTGTCGATGTTCGCCTCTGAGTAGACCCCGCCCGCCGACGGCACCTCAGACAGTGTGCTCGAACGTAATCCGAGCGGCTGCATGTGCTGGACCTGCGTCTGGATCTCGATGAGGCGTTTTTCCAGCACGGGACGTTCCGCGTCAGGCTTTTCGGCGATCATGCCCTGCACCCGCGCGAGCTTCTCCGCATAGAGGCTTCTCAGATCCTCGAAACTTTGATCCTCGGCCATATAAACATCTCCTGTTCGGTCCACCTGCCCGCCGCGCGCCAGCACCTCGCCCGCGCGGAAGAGTGCCGCCGCAATATCCTCGCGGGCTTCTCGCGAAGCTTCCGTGGCGAGCGAGTGGTAGACAGTTCTGGTGTTGGCGATCTCCGCCAACGTCCGCGTCAGGTCGGTGCCCACGCGTTCACGCTCGCGAGGTGCGCGCCCCTCTTCTTTCGCCGCATAGACCTCGCTGGTCCGGGCGGGGTAATGTACAACCCCGCGATCCACCCGGCGCGTGGCCTCCAGGCGCACGCCATACTTTTCGGCCTCCTCGACCATGGCGAGGCGGAAATCGTCATAGTTGAAGCGGTGGTTGCGCCCCAGAAAGAAGAACTCGCCTTCCTGCGAGCGGCGGTTCAGCACCAGATGCGCATGCGGGTGATCGCGGTCTTCATGCACCGCGATGATGTAGTCGAAATGCCCCTCATCGGTCTGGAAGAACCGCTCGGCCACATCCGTCGCGATGTCACGCACATCCTCGCCCCGCGTGCCGATGGGGAAGGACATGAGCATGTGGGTGGTCTGCCCGAGCTTGGGTTTGAAGCCCGCATCCCACCGCTTGGCAAAGCGCTCGGTCAGGTCCTTGATGTCCTTCGCTTCGAGCTTCGCCTTGCCATCCAGGAACCCACTACTGTCCACGATATGGGTGGACTTTGTGGTCAGATAATCAAGCTGGTTTGCGAGCTGCGATTTGGTATGCGTGCCGCCGCCCCGGATCGCCTTGAAGACCGCCGGCCGGTGCCCTGCTGCCGCGCGCACAAGCTGGGACTGCTTGGCGACATGCAGCCCCTGTATTGAGCCCCGGATGCGACTCCAGCCATCCCGGAAGACCTCGCCCGTGACGGCATCGACGGCATCATTCAGCCGCATGGGCAAACTCCCTCAAGGCGGCCGTGGCCTCGAGCTTCATGACGTCCCGACGGCGGCGCAGCAGCAGGTCGATCTCGTCAGCGGAATCCAGAATGAACCGGGCCAGCCCGCGCATCTGCGCGAGGCGCAGTCCCGAAAACTCGGCACTCGTGCCGCCCACGGCCCCCTGCACCATCTGGTTGGCCTTCGTCATCTGCTTGGCGATCTGCACGACACCATTGCCGACCTCATGCAGCGATGCGCGGTAGCGCGCCATCTCTGCTGCCGTCTGCTCGTCCGGAACGAATACCCCGCCTGCCGCCTGGATCAGCCGCCGCAGCCCCTCGGCGCGGCTCTCGATCCCGGCCTTCGCCAGCACCTCGTCGAGCGCCTCAAGCTCCGCAGCCGTGACCTTCACACTGACTGCTGAGACCGGGATGGCGGCATCCGTCTGGCGCTCGGTATCAGCTTTGAGCGTGTACTGGATCGCCCGCGGCGACACGCCAAACCGCTCAGCAAGCACCGAAGTGGAAACGCCTTCCGCTGCCTCGCGAACGATCTCCATGCGGTCCGCATCGGTGAGACGTTTTGAGCGCGACATGCGAAGAAAGACCCCCTATTTCCTGCCACCTTCCACCAAGGCTGCCCCTACCTTACGATAATATACCTAACTGTCAAATATATACTAACGTTGCATTCAGCCCCAGGCAGCCTTGGTGTCCGCTTCACGCCGAGCACCAAAGGTGCGAGGCCCTGCCTCCCTCGCCATCAAGAACCCCACCTGTCCAATGGGTCCCTTCCCCAGCACCGCCCGAGGGTCTGGCCGAACGCCAAGTGTTCGGACGGAACCGCGGGCGGGCGCAAACCCCACCGACAGGGCGGACAGGCAGGGTCAAGGAGGGCCAGATTTGGCTTGCCAAATCTCTGCCGCAAAAACCGGGAGGCCCTGGCCGATGGGTTTTTGTGGATGGCCCCCTTGAGGCTGACTGGCCGGTCTGTCGCGGCCTGACCCTTCCGGTCGGCGATCATCCTTTGATCGCGCAGCGACCGGAAGCACGGCGGGGTCGCTTGCGGCGATCACCGCAGCCAGTGGCGGCATCCCTGGAACAGGGATCGGGCCGCCTGATGGCGGCCCATCCTCGTCAGAGGATTCAGTCCTGAGGGTCCTTTGCGCTCGGCGGGAACATCACCAGCTCCGAGACCGCGACCGGAAAGTCGAGCTTGAGGCTAAAGAACTCCGTGCCGTCCCCGTTGCGGGTGTTGCGGAACATGGCGCCCACCCGTTGGAAGCGGGTGCGCTCCTGGCCATCGGTATCGGTGAACTTGACGGGGACGGTGGCGACATAGTGGTTGGTCATTTGGGTTACTCCTTGTTGCGATGGGGATCTGCCAGCACGGGGGCAAAAGGCCCGGTCGCAAGCGCAAATGCGGAGGGTCCGCGGCCCCGCCGTGGAAGCCGTATTTGTGCTTGCCGAAGCGTAAGCTGAGGGCACGATTGGGCCGACCCCGTGCGATCCACATCTATGAGCAAGAAGGAGTGATTCGAATTTGTGCCAGCACTTAGAAGCCGCCATCGAACCCGTCGATCGTGACCGAAGATGGCCCGGTTCGTTCTGATCCAATGCATCTGGATAACGATCCGTCACGCTCACGATGTGGCGGGTCAGCGTTCCGTCGCAAGGGAAGATCCGTTGTCTGTGTCGGATGGGCGCGTCTGCTATCGGCACCAGGGTTGAGGGCGTGGGGGACAGCTCGTGCGTCCACATCGGTACGGCACGGCCAGACCTTCAGCAATGAGCGTGCTGCCGACGTCCTGACCGTCAACGAACAACGAGCCGCAGAACCGCCCAAAATTGCACTGATCCGTACCCTCTGTCCCGGGCCGGCAGGAACAGGCCACGCGCTCAAATTCAATTGATGTCGCACCCCGCACTAATTGACCTAGACGCGCAGTCGCGCGCTCCCCGACCTCGCGCTCTGCAGTGCAGGCGGGTCTCCATGTCTCAGGCGCATTAAATCCAACGAGACGCACGTTCGCTGTCAGGCCTCGAACATCGATCGTATCACCGTCAATGATCCGCACATCGCTGACGCGAAGCGACCGGTCCTGTGAGGCGGGTCGCTCTGCTGGCGGCGCGACCGGTGACAGGAAACTGGTCGCCATCCAGCCCCTACCAAAGTTGGATCGTATTTGTGTCCACTGCCCTTCTTCGCGCAGCTTTTCGACGCGGGTCCCCTCGCTCAAGACACCCATCACGGCATTCGAAGTAGACGGTCCAGCACGTTGATTGACACGCGTCCCTGTCACATAGACGTAAGCGGCGTCGGCAGTTTGCAATGAGGGAACCGCTGACGGACTGTGGGGTGTGGATCGCGAGTTCGATGATACAAACAATGATCCAACCAATGCGAAAAAACCGACAACGATCACCAACGGCACCATGATTTGGCGTTGAGCCTTGCGCACGGCACGCCGAGGTGCATTGATCGCGCGGGTCACGGAGATCGGACGGGGTCTCGCCTGAACGGTTCTGGTACGGCGCTTTGGTGCTGGTTGAGAAGTCCTGTCGTCGGTCGCTGCCCTTGTCTGGGCCGGTTTTTCCCGTTCCAGTTTCAAGACTTTGTGCAGGCTCGCATACTGCGCTTTGCTCAGGCGCGTCTGAGTCCCATACCGCTGAAACCGCTCAGCCATGTTCGTGAGAAAAGACGCCTCCCAATCGTTTGCCTGCCCAGATCGCAAGCGCGCATCAATGCGTGATTGAATCTCTTTGGTGCGTTCCGGAGAAAAAGGCATCTAGGGAAAACCTGGGCGGGTGTTGATCGGTGCAACAAATGTCTTCTGCCGCACGGCCACATTAAGCTGTAATTGCATAGAGATACCATCCAGCCATTCCCGAAACCAGATTGGCCGGACTACGATCACCAAGCCTGTCGATGCCCATTGTTGGAGTTAACTGCGACACTGCCGATGTTCACGCACTTCTGGGAAAACGGTGAAAAGGCCGCGCCAAGCGCGACCCTCTCTCTTCAATCCTGCGACCCCTTCTTCGCCGGGTCCGCAACCCGCATGACCGTCAGGCCCTTCGCTTCCGCCTTCTGCCCGAGGTTCAGCGCGACCCCGTTGCCACCGAAGAGCACAACCCCCGTCGCCGCGAACTTGTCGTCCAGCATCTCATCGTTGCACTTGAACGGTGCCGCCCGCCCGTGTGCGGACCAGCGCGGATCAAAGCGCGCCTGCGCTATCCCGCGTGCCCGGGCCCACCGGGCGGCGATCATCTCGGCTCCGTGTTTGCCACCTTTGTGGCAGAGGAAGATCTCCTGGTTGCGGTTCTGCTTGATCCGTTCGCGAACCTTGTCGAGCGTGTTGAAGATCACATCGACATCTGTCCAGTCGGTGGCACCTGAGACGATCAGGGGCACCCCCTCGACTTTCGACTTCTCGGCAGTCTCGCGGTCGTGCTGCTCCAGGAGCTGCCGTGCCTCGAAGACAGCGCCTGTCTCCTGCGCCCGGACGCTTGCGCGCGACCCGGCTGCCGGGATGAAGGCGTGGCCCGTCTCGATCTCGTAGCATTCCGCCGCAGCCTCGCTCATCACCTCGATGGCGCTGACAATTTCGCGCAGCTGCAGAAAGCGAGCCTGCGCCTCTTCGAGCGCGGTCTCGGCGATCTCCGATCCGTCGTGGGATTTTGCCAGTGCGCCGATCTTGTCGGCGGTGCGGTCGACCTCCTTTCCAAGTGCCACCTTGCGGCGCTGGAGGATCGTTGCGAGCCCATGGGCCAGCGGTTCGATTTCTGCTTCAAGGCCGGTCCCGCGCAGCGGACCGAGCAGAGCCTCGAAGCTTTCGCGGATGATGTGGTCGGTCAGGACGTGATCTTCCGGGATCGGGAGCTGTGCGTCCTTCTCGGTCAGTCCGAAAAGTTCGATGGTCTCGTAGGTGTTTGCAGTGTCGTAAGCCATGTCTGGTCTCCAGTATTCGGTTGTGGAGCCACCACGTGAGTGTGGGGGCATGGCCGAATGCCTGGTTTCCGAATCTGCCCGGGTCAGGGACGGCGCAGCCGCCGGCTTGCCGGGCGCAAAAGTTTTCCGAGCGCAGCACCCGACACACGCGCACCCTCACGCACGGGTTCACCCCAAGCCACCGGCCCCGCCCTCGCCGAAAAGTTTTGCGATCCTTGACGCGGGCTGATTTGGGGGCCATCCGGAGGATATGCTTCCGCACTCATGTGTGTGTGTTTTGACGGTAGGTTTGCCCGACCCGAGCAGGCAAACAGCCCGACCGGACGCGAAAGACGGATGGAGCGGCGGGATCGTTTTGGCCTCGGGCCAAAACAGACCAGAGCGCAATCCGGCGGAGCGGCCGGAGAGGGACGTGCTCGCGAGGCGGGCAAACCGGGGGCCTGGGTGCAACGCCGCGGTGAGGCCGCATGGCCGAATGCGCGACGGACCGAAGGGCCGTTCTCCCCTGCGACACGCGAAGCCGAGCGGGGGAGGCCGCAAGGCATGGGCGCCACGTTCAACATCGCGGACTTCATAGGCGTTCAGCAACCATAATGTTTCGATTGCTCAATCAGACTACATGGAACAAGATGGGAACAAACAGGAGGCCGAGCCATGGTTGATGACATCGAAATGCCGCCAAACCTGGCGGAAGCCCTTCACCGGCAAAATGAGATAGACCGGGCGGCGTCCGGGCAGAAGGCACCGGTGTCGGGCTTCACCTACAAGGGGGTACGGCTTGAGAGCAGATGGGCGGTCCTCTGCGAGCTGGAGGATATGAAGCGCATCGTCGATGCCATGCCCGAACTCATGTCCCGGCGCCTCGAAACCATCTGGTGCGACACCAAAGCAGGCGCGACCTACACTGTGACCGTGAAAGACCGGCTCTGGGTACCCGATCTAAAATGGACGATCTCTGATGCGATCGTGGACGCGGTAGGCGGGCACAATGGAATTTACATCGACGGCGACGCGTCCTCCGGGATGGACGTTGACCCGTATTGGCCGGGCGATTACGTTTGAAATCGTCACCCAACGGACCGAAATTAATGCAAGATCTACTACTTCGCGTTGACAGGTTTTCCACCCCACGGGTAGGGTGGCTTTTCATTCCCACCTGTGGCGGATTGTCGTACACCTAAGCATCGTGTTCCAATTACCGCGATTCCGGGAGTAGCGGAGTACCGATAATCGGGTGGGGTGGAAATTGCACCACCCGAAGGCCCGGCCAAGCCATTGAGAAGACGCCCAAGCCTCCGTAGATCGAATGACAAGGAGGCCCGTAATGGCAAAGACAACCACGACCAGGACAAGCAAGACGCGCAAGACAGCGCCGGAAAAATCCTCGACCGAACGTATCTTCGGGCCGAAGGTCTATTCGCATGGATATACCGGCGTACCGAACATCCTGCTGCGTGCGCAAAACCGGCTGGGGATCACCCCGACCCAGCTGACCATCATAATCCAGCTTCTCGGTTACTACTACGATCCGCTCCGTCCGCCCTTCCCGACGAAGCGCGATCTTGCCAAGCGCATCGGAATCACCGAACAGACGATCAGGATCAACATCAAGGCGCTTGAGGAGGCCGGGCTCGTTACGCGCGAGCAGTGGAAGACCAGCGTCGGCGACTACGGGCCAAACCGGTACCACCTGACCGGACTGATCAACAAGCTGAAGAAACTCGAACCGGATTTCGAGGAGGAACGGAGGGAGCGGGAGGAAGCCCGAGCCCTGACGGAGACGCCGCGGGCCAGAGCCAGCGCCCGCGCAAAAAAGGCCAGGGGCGATGGCGGCACAAAATAAACGCATCCTCTGTTTCATCGACGAATGCGGAACCGCCGGCGAACCCGGCTTCGCGCTCGGATGCGTGATGGCTTGGGCGCGGGAATGCGGACGCGCGGACAAATCCTTGAGCGATTTACTGGAGCCGAATGCGAACGAGCTGCATGCGGCGAATCTGAGTCGCGAATACCTGCAAAGTCTTCTGGCGCGCTTCGCACAGACCGACCGGCCCGAGGGCATGATTCTGATGAATAGGCTAGGAACGGTCACGGAGGGCACTGCGCCGGCGATCTACGCCGGAAATGTCATCGAGACTGTAAAGGTCGCCGTCGGGCAATTTCGGAAGCTGAACCGGATTCGCGGCCGGGGCGTCGGTAATGTGGAACTCATCCTCGATCTGAACCACCACAACACAGACCCCGAATGCCAGCGGATGATTTCAGAGGCGTGCCAGAATGACGGGCGATTTAAGGCAGTGAATCGCATCAGCCAGATCGATTCCGCAGCATCGCGCCTTCTCCAACTCGCTGACGTAGTCGCCTATGCGCGCACGTGGATTCACAAGGGCGAAGAGAATGCAAAGGGTCTACATGAGAACTACGGGATCCGGGTCCTTTGAATCAGAAAAACCGCCCTGAGGGCGGTTTTTAGGAGCGGCTTGCAACCGAACCATCTGCGGTTCGGGTCACCGCGACGCTCGCCCTGCACACAGCATGACGGGTCGCCGACAGGTTTCTGTCTGAGATGTAGATAGCATGTGTGGAGTAAAATTTCAACTACTCCCATCCGAACGACCCACCCAGAGGTGTAGAAGAAAAAATTCACTGCCTGAATATTTTTTGAATATTTTCTGGACACATGGCTTAGGGTGTGTGATGTAAGGTGCGAGGCGCGAGGAATCAAACAGCAAAAGGCGTAGAAACTTGAACCGAGACAACGCACTGCAGGCAGCGCGCGACCAGTTGGAAACATCGATTTGGGGCCTTTTGAGCGAGCTTGAAAATTCGCTAGCGTCTCTCGCAAGCGTACCGCACATGAATATTGAGTGCCCTCGCGCTATAGGATCAGTCTTGAACTCAGCTCTTCCAGCAGCAGCTCAGAAGGCTGGGATCGAGAAAGACGGGCTTGAAGTAAAATACTGCCACAATGGACAGTGCAACAAGATTTCCGGGCACGTGACGTCGGGCGGCGAAACCTTCCCCGTCAGCCTAGAGTTGCATCTGTCCGGTCCACGTGGCGGAACGACAAAATCGAAACATCAGTTTGCATTCTCGGAACCCGCCGTATGCGACATTGAACGTCAGCCGTCGCTTATCGATTTTGATGTTAACGCACCTGAGAGCCTGCTGCTTTTTGTGGCGTGTCATCTCAGCGGCACAGGCGTGGCGGTGTCACGAGCGTACTTGAAATTTGCGGATGGCGTAGATCAACGAATGATTGAGTTGTACCGCCCAGCTGAAGGGGCGTCTAAGGCATCCGCAGATGTTGGGCCTGAACAAGGCCCGCGCGGCGCAATATTGAAAGTGAAGAGACCCGAGGGAGACAAAAAAGAAGATGGCATCAAAGCAAATAAACGGGGGGATGCTGCTTCTAGCTCGTAAGAGACGACGGAAAACTCAAAAGGAATTGGCCGCAGAGACCGGGGTCGCACAGGCGGCGATCTCTAGAGTCGAAAACGGTACAAAGGACGTGCTGTCGCATGAAGAGATTCAGTCGATTGCGCGCTCTTTGGGATTCCCGGTTAGTTTTTTCTTTGAGCAGGAGCCGCTCTACAAAACACCCCTCAGTATCCACGGCGCGGCCTTCCGCAAGAAGTCGGCGGTTTCTGCGAAAGATCAAGGTGCGGTCGTCGCGCTAGCAAATCATCTTGTACTGCACTTGCGCAGAATGCTTGAAGCCGTCGACTTGGAGCCCCAGTTTCCATTGCTTCAGTTTGAAGTTGTGGATGACAAGTCGAGCGTAAGCGAACACGCCCGTGCCGTTACTTCTGCAGCCGAAGCGGCTCAAAAGGTCCGAAAGTCGTGGCAGTTGGACGATGGACCTTTGCCGAATCTCGTCAAGTACATTGAAGCTACCGGTGTGTTCGTGGTTCAAGGCGATTTTGGCGGCGCCGACATTGACGGCGTAACCATTAGGCCCCCAGGAATGAAACCGGTGGTGGTTCTAAACGAAGACCGGCCCGCCGATCGGAAGCGGTTTAGCCTTGCCCATGAATACGGCCATGTGATCTTGCATCCCTTCCCGTACGACGCGATGGAAAAGGAAGCCAACGAATTTGCCGCTGAGTTGCTCACTCCTGCCAAAGGAGTGCTACCAGATCTGAAGAAACCGTTGACCATTCCAAGACTTGGGCAATTGAAGCTGAAATGGCGTGTGGCAATGGCAGCATTGATCTACCGCGCTAAAGCGCTGAACGCGATAACCGATCAAGCTGCGACGTCTTTGTACAAGAAGATGAGTTACTACGGCTATCGAACGCGAGAGCCTGATGAGTTTAGTATTGAGCATGAACAGGGTTATCTATCAACTCAGCTCTTGGAATTGCACACGGAGGATTTGGGATACTCGTTCGACGAGTTGGCTGATGCTTTAAGAACTTTCCCAACTGAGTTGGCGGAGATGCACGGCCTGAAACCGCCAGACCACCGCCCGAAACCAAAACTGAAGCTGGTTATTGGAGGCGAACTTTGATCGATTTTGCACGCTAAGCTGGGCGTGTCATACATGATACAGACAACCTCAATGGCTTCCGAACGATCCACTTCTTGTGTTGCAGCTCTTCGCTTTCGCACGTTCCAAGAAAACAAGAAGGGGAGCCGTGGTCCCACGGCTCCCCTTTCGTTGCGCATCGTCTAGTCTCGCGCGTTGATCAGGCCACCAGCGACAGACCCGCGCCTGCGTCCCGCGGCTGCTCGCCGCTGTCGATGAACGGGATGATCGAGAAGGTCTGCCCGCCGCGCTGCTCTTCGTTCTGCACGGCGTTGACGCGCAGGTCACCGTCAGGCGTGTTGATCAGCAGCGACAGGTAGTCATTGCCAGTGCGGCTGCTTCTCGCCATCCACGCCGAGCCGACGCGGATCGGTGTGCCCCGGGGCGAGCTGACCTCGATCCGGTAATCGGGGTGGGTCTCCTCGGTTTTGTAGCTGTTCTCGATCAGCATGAACTCCAGATCGAACATCATGTTGGCGATGTAGCCGGTGAAGGCGTTGTCGGCGTCCATTGCGGTCAGCTCACCCGAGATCGAGCCGGATTTCATCAGGCCGTTCGAGACAAGCGGGATGATCTCGAATTCGCCGCTCTGGGCCGCGCGCGCCTCTTTCGTCTGCACCGCGTTGACCCGGAAGGGGCCGAGGCCGACATCGATCTGCATCGAGATGTAGGGATTGCCGCTGGTATTGCCGGTCTCGTTCCAGGCCGTGCCGATGCGCACCTTGCGGCCCGACTTGTTGATCGCTGTCACGTCATAGTCCGGGCTGCGCGCGGACATCTTCGGGCGGGTTTCAAGCTGGATGGCGATATCGAAGCGCGCCCCGTGGATCATGCCGGTGTACTCGGCGGCTGCAGTCTCGACATTGCGGGTGAGGGTTCCTGCGAACATGGGATGGTTCCTTTTGGATTGGCCGGTGCCTGACGTCCTTGCCAGCGCATCCGGGATTGCTTTTTCGACCCCTCCTGGGATCACAAACCAGAAAGCTCGCTTTCCTTTCTTCCCAACCTTCAGTTCAGCGCTGGCGCCTGAGAGACTGTGCCACCTCCCCGCCGGGTATGACGCCCCTCCCCTGCCCGTCTGGTCTCAGTTGGCTGTCCTGGCTCTTCTCGTCGCCACGCTCCGGTCCTGCGATAAAGAACTCTGATTCCTCCCCGTTCAACCGCTGCCCGCTCCGGTCGGTCAGCCCGATGGTGCTACCGTTCGGCTCAAACGTGATCAGGTATTGGCCGAGGCTGTCCTTGTGTACGCGGTAGCCGGTGTTGGCCCAATGTACGGGCTGACCTGCATCGATGGCGGCTTTGATCTCTTCGAGTGTCATGATCGTCCCCTCGCCTATTCTGCTGCCACTGAAGTTACGTCCCGCGTGGCGTCTGGGCCGGTTCCAACAATCCGGGAGAGGATGCCCAATGTGTCGATCCCGTCCCCATGCGGCAGAAACACCCGCAACTGAAAGGCGATGATCTCCGTGAAACACCCCATTGCCTTGAGGCTTTCGATCATGCCCCGATCCGCGCCGCCAAGCTCGAGGCGCATCTCGCCTGCGACCCGGCGACGGGTCAGGGTCAGGCCGCGACCCAGATCGACCGGCGCGGTCGTGCCAAGTGCTGCATTCAGCATCTCCTGGGGTGTTTGCGGGTCGGAGACGAGGAAGCGGGCGCGCAACGCTGCCGCCCCTTCTTCGCTCAGCGTGCGCCCGATCATCGCCGTCGCCCCTTCAGGCGCGACTCGATAGATGCGCTCGTTGGTGGTCGGGATGTCCCTCCAGATCGGCAGCAGCAGCCCGGTCAGCAGGTAGAGCTTGGTCGTGGTGGTTTTCGGCAGGGACGCGGCCTCGGCATCCC